>JAYUJO010000001.1:0-3345 GCA_043765215.1 Rickettsiales bacterium
TCTGAAAAGTATAAATTTTTAGTAGGAGTGCAGTGGCATTCTGAATATTTAAATACAAAATTAGATCGTAATTTGTTTAAAAGATTAGTTGAAGAATCAATTTAATGAAGTTATAGTTAATATGATTTTATCAATTATAATGGTGTTTTTAGTTAATGTATCCAGTTGTAAGATTAAGGCGTAATAGAAAAACACAATGGCTTCGAGATTTAGTTGGAGAAACAAAACTCTCACCTGAAAATTTGATTCAAGCTCTATTTGTCATCGAAGGTGAGAATATTCGCCAAGAAATAGCTTCGATGCCTGGGGTATTTCGCCTATCTATTGATCAAATATTAATTACAGCGCAAGTTGCGCAAGGTAAAGGAATTAAGGCTATTGCATTATTTCTATCAATTAATGCAAGTTTAAAATCAGATGATGCCGATGAGGCTTATAATCTGGATAATTTAATTTGTCGAACTATTAGGACAATTAAAAGTGCAAAAATTGACATTGGCATAATTTGTGACGTTGCTCTTGATCCTTATACAACTCATGGTCATGATGGAATCGTTGTTGATGGAGATGTGGATAATGATAAAACCATTGAAGCATTGTCGCGTCAGGCCTTGGTATTAGCAAAAGCAGGCGTTGATATTATCGCTCCATCGGATATGATGGACGGCAGAATCATGGCAATCAGAGAGATGCTGGAAGAAGAGGGTTTTACAAATGTGAATATATTATCCTATGCAGCAAAATATAACTCAAGTTTTTATGGCCCATTTAGAGACGCAGTGGGAAGTGATAAAAATAATTATTTATGCAAAGCTACTTATCAAATGGATATTAGGAATTCGCGTGAAGCGTTAATGGAAGTTGATCATGATATAGCCGAAGGGGCTGATATGGTAATGATCAAGCCAGCTATGCCATATTTAGATATAATTAAAGAGACTTCGCAAAATTATAATATTCCAATATTTGCCTATCAAGTTAGTGGTGAATATTCTATGTTAAAATTTGCCGCTCAAAATGGAGCAATGGATTGGCAAAAAGCTATTATTGAATCTCTAACATGCATTAAACGCGCTGGGGCTAGCGCAATTGTGACTTACGCAGCCATTGAAGTGGCTGATATTTTAAATAAATCAACTAAATAAAAAAAATAGAATGGAAAATAATCATAATTCTTCGAAAAAAGTAACCAGAATTGTTATAATTTTAAGTGCAGTTATAGCTATTTTATCTTTATATATATTATTAACAGAAGATCTTGTTCCAAAACCACTAGCTGGTGAGGGAAATGAAATTAATAATGAAGCACTAATTGGTGGTGATTTTACTCTATTAGATCAAGATGGCAACAAGTTTAGCAGCCAAATACTGAAAGGGCATTTAAGTTTAGTCTATTTTGGTTTTACTTTTTGTCCTGATATTTGCCCAACTTCTCTGCAAAAACTTAGTGAGGTGATTACGACGCTAGATAAATATCAAATCGATGTGATGCCAATTTTTATAACTATAGATCCAAATAGGGATAAATCGGCTTTGCTAAAAGAGTTTTTAGGTCATTTTCACCCTAAATTAATTGGTTTGACTGGCAGTGAAGAGGAAGTAAAAAAAGTAGCTGAGTTATATAAAGTTTACTATGCTATTGCAGAGAGCCACACTAAAGATGATGATAAATATATGCTCGATCATTCATCATTTATCTATTTGATGGATAAAAATGGTAAATATATGAAGCATTTTTATATGAATTCAAAACCAGAAGAAATAATTGAATATATTAGAATTAATAATAAGTAGAGATTATTTTGGCTCTTGATAAATTTACTTTATAGTATATGATCTACATCTAATTCCCTATACGGAGAGGTGGCCGAGTGGTTTAAGGCGCCCGCCTGGAAAGCGTGTTCACGAGAATCGTGCCGAGGGTTCGAATCCCTTCCTCTCCTCCATTTTTAAAAATAAATTTAACTCCTAGGGCATAATTTTTTAAATTGTTAATATGGCTGATTTAAAGAATATACAAAAAACTGATCTACAAGCTTTATGGAGAATGGCTTACCCATTGATGTTAACAGCATTATCTGGGAATTTAATGTTATTCATAGACAGAATACTTATATCAAAATTTGATATAATAGCTATGGCAGCTGTAGCAACTGTAGGCATGTTATT
This sequence comes from Rickettsiales bacterium, assembly GCA_043765215.1. Lineage (GTDB taxonomy): Bacteria > Pseudomonadota > Alphaproteobacteria > Rickettsiales > Rickettsiaceae > Megaera_A. The sequence goes on from JAYUJO010000001.1 coordinate 2,170, forward strand.
TACTATCTTTCAATTTGGAGCAGTGTCAATAGCTTCCATTGCAGAAGTTTTTGTTGGTAAATATAATGGAGCAAAGGAATATAATAAAATTGGTCCTGTAATTTGGCAAATGATATGGTTTTCTTTACTAACTATTGTTATATTTGTACCAGTAGGTTTATTGTGTGGAGCATTATTTTTGCCAACACAATATCATAATTATGGTATACCATATTTTAAAGTTATAATGATTTTTGGTCCATTTTTTCCATTAATAGCTACATTATCATCATTTTATATAGGTCTTGGCAAAGTAAAGTTAATTCTTATATCCACAATATTGGCTAATATCGTTAATGTTATTCTAGACGTAATATTAATCTTTGGTATTGAATCATACATTCCAGCGATGGGCACATTTGGAGCAGCACTTGCAACAGGTATAGCGGCATCATTACAAACTATTTTGTTATTTATATTTTTTATACAAGAAAAATATAAAGTAAAGTATCAAACAAAAAATATTAAATTTTCATTTGATATTTTCAAAAATTGTTTAAAAATTGGAGTACCGAATTCTCTTGGATTTTTTGTTGAAATGGTTGCTTGGGCGGTATTATTACAAATAACGGCGTATCATAGTAACGAACATATTATTGTTCTAGCAGCAGGGCAAACAATATTTCTTTTGTTAGCATTTACTTCAGATGGTTTGCAAAAATCAATTATTGGTATTACTGCCAATATTATAGGAGGAAAAAAATTAGAACTTCTTCCTCAGCTCATTAAATCAGCAATAAAGTTGCACTTAATAATGATATTATGTTTTAGTATTCCTGTAATATTTTATCCAGAACATATAATACAGTTTTTTTTAAGCAATGGTTCCGAATCATTAAATAATAATATTGCTGGAATATGCAAGCACAACTTGTTTATTAGTATTATTATATTTTATATTTGATGGTTTAGTCTGGATTTTTGGAGGTATTTTGATAGCTTTTGAAGATACTAGATTTGTCATGATTGTTAATGGTACTTCCGTATGGTTAGCAGCAATATTACCAATATATATTGCTGTAAACTTTTTTAATTGTGACGCTAATATTATATGGCAATTCATGGTAGTTTACTCTTTTGTCAATGCTATAGGATTTTGTTTTAGATATTATAACTTATATGATATAGTAAATCAAG
>JAYUJO010000002.1:0-3334 GCA_043765215.1 Rickettsiales bacterium
AAAGCATCAAGTTGCAGGTCTAGATTTTGATCAATTGTCGAAACTCGAGCGTAACCTACTAACATTTTTCATTACCTTAATTTTATGATTTTAACTTAAAGTTTAATTTTAAATACTAAATATAAAAAGTATGTTATAACTCATCTAAGTGGTATCGATTAGATATCTTGATATTGACTATATCTTATGACGTATATTTAAGCAAGTTTTTGGCATTAAAACTATTATGTTATTTTACAAGACAAAAACGATCCTTTACGACACTTGTAAGTATTATTAAACAACATTAATTTTAGATATTAAATTTTGAAAAATAAAAGCAAAAGACTTTCGGTTCTAACCTCATCAGAACAAAAAATTATATATGGCTTACCAGTATTGAATAATGAAGAAAGGAAATATTATTTATATTTGGATAAATCCGATCAAGAAATTATAGAAACTCAGATCAGAGGTATAGAATCTAAAGTCTTTTATATTTTACAATTAGTATATTTTAAAATATCTTTTCGTTTTTTTAAATTTAGTTTTTGTGATGTTATAGAAGATATCGACTATCTAATAAAAATTAATTTTCCAAAAGAAACTAATTTTAATATTAATAAAGTAGTTGATAAAAGAACTATATGGAAGCAGCAATCAATTATTTTAAAAATATTTTCATATACGCTTTTTAATAAAAATGCAGAAGAAAGATTTTTGATTTTAGCAAGAAGCACGGTTTTAATTGATGCAAATCCAAGATATATTGTCAAAGAATTAATAAGATTTGCTAATAAAAATAAAATTATAATACCTTCATATACAAAAATTCAGCAGCTAATTTCAAAAGCAATAATTACAGAAGAAACTATATTATTTGAGAAACTTAATAATTTAATTAGTGACGAAGTTATAATTTTAATTGATAATTTACTAAAAAAAGAAGATAAAACAAGATACACTTTAACGATAGTTAAAAATCCACCTAAAAGCTTTTCTTATAATCATGCTACTGAAGAGAGAAAAAAACGAGATACAATTGCACCTATTTTTTTAAAAGCAAAAATCATTCTTGAAAATTTAAAAATAAGCCCTTTATCTACAAAATATTTTGCTGGATTAGTCGATAAATATACAATATATAAACTCAACCGATTTACCAATATTAAGCGTTATTTCTATATTATATGCTTTGTTTATTACAGATATTTATCAATTAATGATTCTCTTATCAAAACTTATCTTTATTTAGTTGGCAAATATGCCAGTGAAGTCAAAGAGTCAGTACAACAACAAGTTATGCGAATGAGAATTGAAAATCATAGTAATTTAAATAAAGGAGCAGATATACTAAGATTAATTGCTGCTGATAGCAATAATAAGCAAAATCAATCAGCCCAGGGGCTTAGATTAGAAGCTTTCAATATTCTCTCGGCTAATAAAATCAATATATTAGCCGATTACCTTGAAAAGAGTGATATTGATTTTGAAGCTCTTAAATGGATTGAGTATGACAAAAAATATGAGAAAATTAAGCGTAACTTACGGCATATATTTAAAGATCTAATAATAAGTACAAATATGCAAAGCCGTAATTTAGAATTATATAAATCAATAGTTTTTTTGCAAAATTATTTGCAGTGTAATAAATCAAAGATAGAAAATCCGCCTGTTGGTATTATACCCAAACGCCTTGAAAAACATTTATATGAAAAGGTTGATAAGAAGAAAGTTGTCATTGGGCGTAGATATGAAATACTACTGTATCGGATGCTTAAAAAGAAAATAGATTCATCTGATATTTTTATTTATGACTCTATTAATTATCGAAGTATGGAAAGTGATCTTATAGAATTGAATTATTTTATAGAAAATGAAAAGACTATTGTTCAAAATCTTAACAGTTCATTCTTAAAAGAAGATTTTACTAAAATAGTACAGGAAAAGTTAACCATTTTAGAAAGAGAAATTGCGAAAACCAATGAAGACATAATGAATAATAAAAATGCCTGTTTAAAATTTAATAATAAAAATAAAGATAAATGGCATCTGGAATATGAAGGAGTAGAAAACAAAGATATTAACAATCCAATATTTAAGAAATTACCTAAAATAGATATTATTGATCTAATCTTAATGGTACATAAGGAAACAAATTTTTTATCAATTTTCACTCATATTTTAGATCGTTATTTAAAAACTAATATGGAAGAAATACCGCTTGTTGGTGCATTAATAGCCTATGCTACTAACATGGGAATAGGTAAGATGGCTTCCAATTCTAATTTGGAATATAATCAATTAAAGAGTGTTAAAAACGATAGGTTACGAGAGAATACTCTTAAGAAGGCTAATGAAATTGTTGTTAATGCGACAGCGAAGCTAAAAATTCAAAAAATATATAATCTCAATGGTATAGTTCATTCGTCTATTGATGGGAAGAAATATGAAGCAATGCCAAATATTTTTAATGCTAGATATTCACCAAAATATTTTGGTTTAAGCAAGGGTATTTCTGTCATGACGCTGGTTGCAAATTTCCAGCCTGTATCATTAAAAATAATTAGTCCAAATGAATATGAAGGAAATTTTAATTTGGAATTATTAATGATGAATGAGTCAGATATACAGCCTAGTGTTAATTCGACTGATATGCATGGAATTAACGAAATTAATCATGCGCTACATGATTTTGTTAATTATGACTTACAGCCAAGATATACAAATATTTACAAACAGGCTCAGAATATTTGTGGTATGCAAGAATCTTGTAAATATCCTGATAATTATATTATAAAACCAAGTTATAAAATTAATACTCAAATTATAATTGATGAAACATTTAATATTAAAAGAATAGTCGCCTCAATGATGACCAAAACTTGTACAGTTAGTACAATTGTTAAGAAGCTTAGCTCATCCATGAAAAGTAGCAAAACTAGAAAAGCTATTGCTGAATATAATAAAATTCTTAGATCAACTCATATTCTTAAGACGATTAATAGCCTTCAATATAGACAAAACATTCAGGTTGCTCTTAATCGCGGTGAATCTTATCATCAATTTGTTGGAGCAGTTAGCTATGCTAATGGTGGTAAAATTATAGCCAAAACTGAAAATGATCAACTCATATTTAAGGAATGCTCCCGTTTGATTTGTAATATTATTTTATATTATAATAGCTATATTTTAGCCCAATTTTATTTACAAAAACTAAAGGAAAATAATACAAAACAAATTAACGCTTTAAAGAGGATAAGCCCCATATCTTGGAATAATATTAATTTACATGGAAAATACATATTTGATAAAACTGCTTTTGGCAATAATTTGAGTAATTTGAATAAATTAA
>JAYUJO010000003.1:0-3323 GCA_043765215.1 Rickettsiales bacterium
AATACTTCTGAACAGCAACTAGCTAAATATGAAAAAGGTATAAATCGTATTTCAATAGGTAGATTATTTTTAGTAGCAAAAAAATTAAACAAAAAGATATTTTATTTTTTACCTGACTATTAATAATTATTTAAAATAATACATTAAAAATGAATTGATGCAAAATGCGGAAATAATCCAGAAAGTGACATTATTATATGATCTACTTTTTGTTTAAATTTCCCTTATTTGCCCTTGGCAAATAAGAAGTCTGCGGCAGGTTCTCGTAAGTTAGAAATAAGAAATAGAAGTTAATGTGCACAAAGTATGCAGCCCTTTGGAAAATATGTCCTTTTCCGTAATCAACCCCTTAATGTACTCTTTAGCGGGCTTTAAGCATTTTACTTACTTCTGCCGTTTTGGCCTCAATCTTTTGATTATAATAGAGAGTCAAAATGCTCAATAAGATCTCCAGCAATAATCATGGGGTCAAATTTATCCTGAAGTAATTGAGCAGCATGCGTAAAAGAAAGTTTATTATCACCAGAACTTAACAACAATTCGTGTTGATAATCGCTTGTATCTTTTCCTTCTCGCTGGATAATATCAGCAATTATATCTTCTGCCTTTATTAATAATTTCTTATCATTAGGGTTTCGTCTACTTTTGGAACCATCATAATGTAGTCTTTTACCGATAACTAACTCAGAAGGAGAAAAATTTTCTCCTTCTTTTAAGCCATATTGTCCACATGGAAGTACTATTGCTTCCTTATATGATTCATCATTCACCATAGTATCAGAGTCAGTACACATTCCCCACCCAGTATATAAAATTGTACCATATGCTAAGAGATTAATTAGACCTGATGCATTATCTGCCCAACCTTTTTCATCATATTTTATCGCATATTTTGCATAAGCAAAAATTTTAGAAAGATCTGTTTTACTAATATCAAGATATATATCTATTGGTAGTTTTTCTGGTATTTTTCGTGATAATTCAATTATAAACTGCTGAAGCGGAGAAACATCATCTATTTCAATAATATGGCTATCTGATTTTTCTTGTCCTCTTTTTACATAATGATCTTCATCACCTTCTATATAGAAGTTAGTTCTAATCAATATTTGCTTTATCTGATCTTTTTTGAATGCTAAAGCTCTATTAATAATATTTTGCTGCTGCTTTAATATTTCATCTCCTATATCTTGTACGTCAATAGATTGTAAAAAATCTGAGCTAATAATAGGCGACTCTTGCTGCTCGAAACCAAACTTTTTGTTTAGTATATCAGCAAGTAGTTCATATGATGAGGCTTTACCTACTATGATTAATCTTGTATTAGGTAATTCTCCTTTATGATCACAGTGTATTTTTTGAATAACAGTTAATGCATCTTCAAATCCTTTACCGTTACGTATAAGACCAAAAATTATAATGTTCGGTGGTTTAGCTAAAAATGTTTTAATCTCATAACTATTAATATCTGCTGTAGTAGGAGGAACTTTCGTAAGAGTAGATCTAGTATCTAATTCATATGACTCATGATCAAAATTAAACGTTGTTGTAGGTAATGAAGCTTTTGTTGATAAACAATCAGTATCCATATTTATAGGGTTAAATATAATGCCTGTAATGGTAAAAGCAATGTCAGCTTTCATTATTATATTGTGTTTAATCCCCCATTCTAAAAGAATAGGTGGTTTTGCTTTAGTTACATTATTATCTATTGAATACCTTACAGATTCTCCTTTATTATGGTTTACTTCTCCAATAAACAGTTTACATTCTAAATGTTTTATTTCTTTTTTAGTAACCAATATAGATGTAACATTCTTATTACTATAAGAAATATAATTTGGTAGTGTTTTAGAAGTTAAGAATTTTTTTAATTGTTGTTGTTGTTCTATATTAGGTAAAGAAGTTAAATGTGGTAAAATATGATCATTAAATGCTGTGTATCTGGCATGGCTAATGGCTGACATTTGGTCTTGCTTATTGAAAAATAGTACAGAATCAGAAATACTAAAGTAATGATGCATAATTGATTGAAGCCACTGCCTATCAAAATTTAATTCATATTCATGACATGTAACACAAATCTTAAAATTTTGTTTTTTTATTTCTAGCAAATCTTGCGGTGAAAATAAAAATCCTGTTTCTGGAGGTCTTAACTGCAAATTAAAAATAGCAGTTTGTTCTCCTTTTTTACTCACCATATAATCTATTACGGATTTAACTAAATCCCGTCTAGATTGATTTTCATAAAACTCACTCAAACTCTTGTAAAAACCAATACCACCGTTATTTTTTGCTTTAATAATTGTAAGTAGAGATCTAGCAAAGACAGGCTCATAATTTGAGATATCAGCAGAAGTTATGTATTTTGCTTTATAACTATTGCTTTTATGGCCATTAATAGCGTTTGCTATAGCTACACAATAATCATAGTCACCTGTGTCCTTTTCATCAAATGGAAAAGAAGCAATAAATATTTTCTTCATTTGTGTAATTGTTTTAAAGTTGTTTACTACAAAATATTAAACAATTTCTATCTTATATGTAAAATTTTCACCAACAACATTAATCACATTATCTTCTTCATCTGAAGATAAATCCGCATTATTTTCTCCAATCAATGCATCAAGTGTTGAATCATGAGAAGTTAAGAATGAAATTATGCCTTGATTTGACGTATTAGTGATACTGGTATCTGCACCTAATGTTATTAATTCATTTAAGCAAGCTAAATTATTTTTTTTAGCTGCTAATAATGCTGGTGTATAATGTCCTTCTGCAAATTGATTAATATCAGCATTAAACTCATTGACTAACATTCTCAATATAGTTGGAGTTCCATATGCAGCACAACAATGTATTATGCCCCAGTCATCATTATTAACTTCATGAACCAAACTAGAATTTGCCTCTAGAAAGCTACGAGTTTCTACAAGATTGTGCGATTTGATTTTTACAAAAATTTCTTCAAGTTGACTCATAATTTCCTCCAATTTTTATGAAATTTATGAATATTAGATATTAATTTAATTATAAAACAATATTTGTTTTTTGTAAACAAGTTAATTAACAAAAATTTATAAGATTATGCAATATACAAGTTTATATAGATAGGAATAAATAAGATTGAAGGAGGCATATTTACAGAAAAATATTTTAAAGAAATTAGTCAGAATATAACTTTATGAAATCGAATAAGGAAACCATCACTGACTGAATTGCGATAATTGTCAATCGTCAGCCATAATGGGCCACCTAATCGTCAGCCATAATGGGCCACTTTTAAGCTAACTTACTTTTTATATTTTGTCACCCCCCTTTGT
>JAYUJO010000004.1:0-1166 GCA_043765215.1 Rickettsiales bacterium
GTAGTAATTTTATCTCCATAGCGCCAACAGCTTTACCATTAAGCACAGCTACTTGAATTTCTCTACCTTTAATATATTTTTCTACAATAATTTCATCACCATAATTAAATTCATAATCTGCAAATAAAAAATCATCTTCAGGAAAAATTATATTAACCCCAATACTAGACCCTTGCGCAATTGGTTTAATGACATATGGTGGAATCATTAACTGACTTTGCATTTTATCAAATTTAGAAATAATTTTAGTCTCAGCAATATTAATATTATTGGCTTTAAATATATAATATGCTTTTTTCTTATTCATCGCTAGCGCAGAAGCAAGTACGCCTGGACCAGTATAGGGAACTTTCAAAATATTTAGCAATCCTGGTAAACAACCATCTTCACCATAAGTGCCATGAAGCGCATTATAAACTATATGTGGTTTGATCAACTGAACTACATTTGCAATATCAGCACCCATATCAGCAAAAATAACAGCGTATCCAAGCTCAAGAAGTGACCTAACTATGCCATTAGAAGACATATAGGATACTTCTCGCTCAGCAGACATACCAGCTCCAATTACCAATATCAATTTTTTATCTCCATTATTAGGTTGCTCAAAAGATTCAATAAATTTTCCTAACTGTTCAACAAATTTTGATAAATACATTTCTCCAATATTTGCACAATCAACTATTTTTGATCTTTCTATATAAATTGTATTAAATTCTTCCATAAAATTCTTTTTTTAAATTAAGGTATTTATACAAATTTACCTATTCTTTTTATTTCCCATTGTAACTTTATACCAGTCATTTTCTCAACTTCACTTTGAGCTAAATTACCAAGATCCTCGATATTTTTTGCTGTAGCATTTCCATTATTAATTATAAAATTACAATGTTTTTCAGATATAAAAGCATCACCAATATTTTTTCCTCTTAAACCTGCTTGATCAATTAATTGCCATGATTTATATCCATCAGGATTTGCAAAAGTACTACCACCAGTTTTAGCCGTGATTGGCTGAGTACTCGCTCTTGTTTGATTAATTAATTGCATTTTTTCTTGAATTTCTTGAGTAATTCCATTTTCAATTTTAAATTCGGCTTTGGTAAATATCATATTTGATGCCATTGAATTTTTTCGATATGAAAATGCAATATCTTGCGCCATAA
>JAYUJO010000005.1:0-1155 GCA_043765215.1 Rickettsiales bacterium
CATTACCAATTCTAATATGAGTTTTATCCAATAATGATATAATTAATGCCATTACTTTTTCAAAGCTCATTTTTTCCTGTTTTATATCTAGACTTATAATTTTTCGAAGCGAGGGCAAGATTTTAGCAAACTCAATCATATGACTGAATTTAGCATCATTGCGCGAACTCTGCCAATGAGGATGGTAGATATATTGTTTTTTACCATTTTTACTAATCCCAGTAGCTTGGATATGACCATTATCTTCAGCACATATCCACACTTTTTTATATGCAGGTGGAATGGCTAATTTATTAATTCTATCAATTATATCCTGATCTTTAATTTCAATATTTTCACTATCATAATAGCTAAATTCTTTAATTGATTTTTTCTTACGCGTGATGCCACTATTGGTATCATATACATATTTTAACTTAATATATTTAGCAAATTGATCATCATCTATATTAAGCGAAGGAATTTTTATGGTTTTGTTTTTTGACATAGCAAACTATTTTTTTTGGCAAATAATAACTGAGCATGGTGAGAATTGTTTTTCATCAAGCCAATAGTAATCATCATCATCTATGCCTAATGGCTGATGAATTTTTTCAACATGAAGGCCAGCTTTTGAAAACATATTAATATAATCATTAATTTTCCAAAAATAATCGTAAATAGTTAAGTCAAAATTTTTAAATTCAATTTTGACTCTCAATCCACTATTAATATTTTTATTCTCAGGAAAATCAGTATTTAAAGTAAGCCAATTATGGCTATAAGTATTATCACTAGCATTAATAGCAACAAATATTCCGCCCACTTTTAAAACTCGATTAATTTCCTCAACTATTTTGATAATTTTTTCTTGTGAATCAATCTCGAGCAATACAAAACTTACTAGAACTAAATCAAAAAAATTATTTTCAAACGGTAATTTACCGCTATCTATTTTTATATATTTTCCGTCTCTGTCTCTCTCTTTGGCAATATTTAGCATTTTATCGTTAATATCGACGCTTGTAACATCGAATCTTTTAGATTTTAAATTAAGGTAGATTCTCCACTACCACAGCCATAATCTAAAGCAACAGTTCCATTTACATATTGCGTAAGCAATGATGCCAGATCCCGATAGGCTAAATATGGCGTACCAGTAATTTGATATTTAGA
>JAYUJO010000006.1:0-1153 GCA_043765215.1 Rickettsiales bacterium
GGGCGAGGCTATGGCTCATTTTTTGATAAAATTTGAGGGTAGAATTTAGGGGCCTATTTTGAATTTACACACTTCCTGGGACAGAGCCTTATTAATAGCTGATGGTCATTGCAATTATTTTGAATTATTTTATATATGAAATCCTGCAAGCCAGTGTTTTTTAATATATCAATTTCAAGTTGTTTAATCATTTCAATATTATCATCTGTTTTTATATCCTGTAATTGAATCATGAGCCAACTAATTATTTCATAGTCATTAGCGCTAATTTTTATTGCATGTGAAACAATTTTTTCAATAAATAAATTTAAATTTTGTATTTTTAAATTGAATTGCTCGATGATTTCATCATCATCTTCTGATAAAATTTCTTCTTTATAATTTTGAATTTTCTGTCCAACATATTGTAAAATATTGGTAGAGTTGATCTCATGTTGAATATTGACGCCTTTTTCTAATAATAAGTCAGTAAAGTTCAAATTATTTAAACCTACTGCTATCATTAAAAATGTTAATTCTATAAATTGACCAGTTTCAACATTGCCATATTTCCAAATTCCATTACAGTCAGCTCCATTATTATACAAGTATTCTGTAATATTAAAGTGATCATTATCCAAATTATATAAAAAAGCCCTATCGCTTTCAAGATTTGTATAATTAACATTAGCGTTTGCTTCCACCAATAACTTTACTAATTCAAAATTACTTTTAGATGATGCAATTATTAAAGGAGTGTTTTTTTCATTATTAGGTAGATTAACATCAGCACCTGATTCTACTAATAATTTTACTATTTCTAAATGTTGTTTTCGGGAAGCAAATATCAAGGCAGTATTCCCATTTCCATTTGCTAAATTAATATTAGCATCTGATTCTACTAATAACTTTACTATATTGTAATTTTCTTTATTGCAAGCAATCATTAAAGCAGTGTGGCCAGCAAAATTTGGTTCATTAACATCAGCACCTGATTCTAATAATAATTTTACTATTTCAATTTTATTACATTCAATAGCGTACATTAATATACTAGTGCCATCTTCTGCTTGAGAATCTTTAAGATTATTATCGTGTAATAAATATTCTTTAAATGTGCTAATATCATTTGTTCTTACCGCAACATGCATTAAACTTGGCATTTTAATCATTT
>JAYUJO010000007.1:0-8691 GCA_043765215.1 Rickettsiales bacterium
GGTGCTTTTCTTACAGGAGAAAAATTAATTCTTGGTGCAGCCCAAGTTGGCAGCACTGGTACTTTTGCTGGTGCAATTGATTATTTTGAAGTTAATAATCAGGCCCCTCCTGGAAAATTTACGATCGATAATGCTGGAGGAGATGTCACTATTACTAGTGTGCTTAATACTGGTGGTCCAGGCGGACCGGGAGATATGGTACTACCAATTGAAATTAATGCTGTTAAAACTTTAGTATTATCAGGAACAGCTTACACTGGCCTTGCTTCGATTGATGGTGTTGCTGATAATAATGGTACGCTTTCCCTAGCACAAGCTAACTTAATTTACAATGGAACCATTGGTGCAACTAATAGACTAGCTGCAATTAATGTCAACGCTGCTGGTAATCCAGTGACTCTTGGTGGAACTGTGAAGGCAACTGCAATCAAGTTAAACGATGCAGATACTCTTAACTTAAATGGCGTAACGCAGGCAAACACAATTACTTTTGGTGCAGCCGCAACACTTAATGTAAATGCAGCTTTAACAGGAATTGGTGGTGGTGTAAATGCAGCCGCAATAGATTTTGCTAATAATGCTAGTATAGTTAATGTTGGTGCTAATACTACAATCACAGGCACTGTTAATAGTACTGGTGGTGCTAAGGGTACGCTTAATTTTGCAGGCATGGGCGGAGTCACTGGTGCAATTGGTGCAAATAGTGCATTAACAGCAATTAATTTAAATGGCGCCGGAGCAGTTACTTTAGGTGGAGCTGTGAAGGCAACTGCTATTAATCTTAAAGCAGCAAATTCTACGCTCAACTTAAATGGCGCAACGACAGCTAATATTAATTTTGCAGCTGGTGGTGGTGCGACAACTATTGTTAATTTACAAGCAAATTTAACAGGTGATGTGTCATTTACCGCAGATGGAACATTAAATGTTCAAGGTGCTGGTCGCGTTATTACAGGCGCTATTAATAATACAAATGGTGTAGTTGGTGTTGGTACAGCAACATTTAATAATGCAGCCACAGTCACTGGCGCAATTGGGGCAACTAATGCATTGAAATTAGTTAAACTAGATGGCGCTAATGGCGCAGATGTAACATTTGATGCCTTGGTTAAAACTCAAACACTTCAACTAACAGCGGGTAGTGATGCGATTTTAAGCAATGGTGCAACAATTGATACCTTAGCTATAGGTCATGCTAACTCGAATGTTCAGATTGGAAATGGACAGACACTTGAATTCACAGGAAATAATGCAGCGATTAATTTAAGCGTCAATGGAAAAAATATAGTTTTTGCTGGTGCTAATTCAACACTGAAATTCAATACTGCTGCTGCAGGTGTAGATGTGGTAGTTACATTGAATAATGCTTTGTTATCAGGAGATGCTGGAGGAAAAGGTAAGATCTTAATTGATGCATCAAATAAAAATATATCATTTGTAAATGGTGCTCTTGGTACTGGTGCAGGTGTTTTTAATAGTATAGAAATTACTAGTGCTGGGGCAAATGTTGCTACTATAAACACTGGTATTGCAACAAAGTTATTAAAAATTAACAACAACTCTAAAGCAATATTTAGCAATATTAATGCTGGTTCATCGACCTTGACGGAAATTGGTAATGGTGCTCTGCTTGAATATAAACCTAGTGGTGATATGGACATTAAGGTAACCACTTTTGCTAATGCAAACTCATCTTTGAAATTAACGGCAGATGGCGCGAATTGTATATTCACTTTGCAAGATAATATCGATCCGGGTGGAGCAGGGCGAGGTGTTGTTACCATAGATGGTAATGGTGTGAATATAGCAACTTTGGCTGCTGCTGGTGGTAAAACACTTGGAAACATTAATAATTTAGCCAAAGTGGTTGCTATAGGTAATGTTATTATTAATAATGATGTTACAGTTAATGCAACTGCTTTTAATGTGGTTAATGGCGGTACTACTGATATTCAAAATGCTTCGATTTTAGCTGATAATATTACAATTGGTGCAACTAACGGCGTAGCCGTAGGAAAAGCCACATTAAAAATTGATTCAAATGGAGTTGGTGCAATTGATATTAATAATGGTGGTAAAACAATTATATTTTCACATACAGATTCTGAATTACATTTAACTAATACTAATGCAGCTGGCGGTGGCGTTGCAACTACTTATACTTTAAATGCTAATTTAGTTAGTGGTCCTGGTGCTGGCGGCGCTCCTTATGATAATGGTAAATTATTTCTAAATGCAACTGCAGAAGCATTAACGATTGCAAAAGCTGCTAACCAAACTATTGGCGTTGATGCTACTCATAGGTTCAAATCACTAACAATTTCTGGTAATAAAGCAATAACTATTGCTCCAACTATTTTTGCTAAAGATATTGAAGTTGACTCAACAGGTGATGTTACTTTTGGCAATATTGATTCAGGAGACGCAAGTACGTTGAAATTTAGTGCTGCTGGTAATGCTGCATTTACAGGTGATGTTACTGTGAAAACTATTGATCTTAATAATAAAGCAATAACTATCATTGTTGCTGATACTAAGAACATTACAACAGATACAATTACCAAGGGCGCCAATTCTTCAATTACCTTTGCTGGTACTAGTGGCTTAGCATTGGTAAATGCTGCTGCAATTGCAAATATTGATAAATTAATAGTTGGTCCAAATGCTGGAATTACTACATTATCAGCAGGAGCATATACTGGTGAAGTTCAGCTTGCTAATGGTGGTGGCACAGTCAATATAGCAGATGGATTTAATTTGACCGGTGGATTTAATACTTCAGGTGGCGCTGCAGGAGCGGTTAATTTTGTTGGTAATGGAATTGTCTCAGGTGATTTAGGAGGTGCAGGAAACGCCCTTGGCGCTGTAACTGTTGCAGGGGCAAATTCCATACTTGCAATTGGTGGCAATGTTAATGTTACATCTCTTGATGCAAATGTGGCTAATGCTCAGACTTTAAAATTTAACAATGGCGGTGATGTTGAAGTTCGTGGAACTATCGGTGCAAATAATGCATTCACAACAATAGAATTTGCTGAAGCTCATAAAGTTGAGTTTATAGGCGTTGGTGATTTCAAAAGACCAACAACCATTGATTTTTCATCTGATGCAGATGTGGTCACAGATGGCTTTGACTTAGGTGCTACGGATATTACTGCTGCTGGTATAACGGGAGCAAAATTAACAGTTAACGTCGATCAAGCCATCACGGGTGAAATCGTCAATTTTGGTAATCTACATGTTGATGGGGATCATAATATTAATATAAATACTGCGAAATTTGCAGCAGGATTAACGACTAATGTTGATGGTGAGGGTGTAGTAAATTTTACAGTAGATAAAGATGTAGGTTCTAATGGAGCTAAATCCATTGGTACCGCTGGAGAAAAATTCAGAGAAGTTAATATTAATCAGGTCGCTAAAGCTGGTTATGGCGGCGCTGCTTTTGGAGGTGATGGTGTATATACACAAACATTAAATGTAAACGCCAATGGTAATGCTGAATTATCTAATGTAGTTGCAGATAATATTAATATTAATGGTGTTGTACATTTTGAAAATAGCTTAACAGTAAATAACGACTTTAAATTTACTGATGCTAATGCAGTAGCTCGTTTTGATGATTATGATCTTAACACAGCTTTATTATCTGATGGTGGAGCAGGTAAAGGTAAAGCTTATTTTGAAGGAACTAATATTAATGCTCAAATTGGTGCAAATGCTGCAGCGCTTAATGAAGTTCGTTTTACTGCAGGTGGTGTCAGAGACAAATCAGAAATTGATGCTGATATTTATGCTGGCATAATTGATGTTCCTATGGGTTATGAATTAGAGCTTCAAAACAAACACACATTTGAAGGTGCTGTAACTATTAATCAAGCCACTATAAGCCTTGGTGAGCATGATTTAACTCTGAAAAACGGAAATTCTACTATTACCAGTTCTACAATTAATACTACTCGTAACGGTGTTGAATTTGGTAATTTTATTGCAGGCGCTGGTTCCAATATTACTCTAAATGGGGAAACTACAATTATAATTAATGCTTTAGGTGGTGGTGTTCCTGCAGAGGGAACTAAATTATATTTGGTTAAAAATGATGGTGGTGGAAAAATTGATTTTACAGCAGGTAAATTTACAGTAGATCAAACAATGGGTGGTGCTTTTACAAAATGGAACGTAGTTACTGATGCGAATGTGTTGGCTTTAATCAGCAACGACGTCACTGCAGAAACTATTGTAAAAGATCTTGCAAGTATTGGAGCATCTTCAGAAACAGATTTAGAGAATGCGCAATCAATTGAAGATGCAGTCATCGGTTCAGATGGTGACGACATTAAAAATTTATTTAATAGCTTTGCAGATGAAGCTATCAGGGCAGATGCTGAAAAAAGATTAACTGATACTTTGTCTAATGAAGTTAGCGACGTGGGTTTTAATAATGTGAGTTTTGCAACAGAAACTGTTGGTACAAGAATATCTGATGTTGCCGCATCGAATATCATCAGTTTCTCATCTACTTCCGCTGCTCCTTCAGCTGTGACTACTATACCTAACACTGCTCCAACAAATGCTTCATCTCCAGCTCCGGCCGTCAGTGGTAGCGCTGGATTTTCCAAAGCTACTCCGGCAAATGATGCTGGAAATAAAACTAAATCAACAGCTAGAAAAGTTTCTTCTGAAGAAATTATATATGGTTTATCTGCAGGTGACGATGCTGCAAAATATGGTATTTGGATTTCTCCATTTGCAGGTCAAGGTATAAAAAAGAAAAATAAAGGCTCTTCTGGCTATAAATCAATATCTGCTGGTGGAACTCTTGGTTTTGATACTAAAATAAATGATAATACTATAGTGGGTATTGCATTAACTGCTTTAAACTCTAATGTAAATCATAAAGATTTCAAAAAGGGAGATAAATCTATAATTAATACAACTTTGCTTTCAGCTTATAGCAGCTTTGACCTAGGCAACAACTGGTATAGCCAAAATATTGCCTCTATTGGTTCAAGCCAAGTTGAAATTAAAGAAAAAAGAAGGATTTCTAGCACTGCATACGGCATAGCTAACGGTAAATATTCAACTATGCACTTTGCTTTAGAGTCTATTGCTGGCTATAATCGTTTAATTAATAATCAAATAGTTGTTACTCCTTCATTTGGTCTTGGCTATAATCGTGTTAATGACACTAGCTATAAAGAAACTGGTAATGTGGGACCTCAAGCTTTGACTATAACTAAAAAAGCAGCTCATAAACTAGAAGTAATTGGTGGCTTGAAATTAACAGGCTTACCATTCATGATTAATGAAATGTATGTTACTCCTGAAGTTCATGGTTCAATTCGCCATGATCTGATTGGTAAAAATCCAACTGTTGTCACTTCAATTAGCGGAACAAGAGGTTTAAAAGAACAAACCAAACCAACAAAAACACAATATGCTGTTGGTGGTGGTTTGAAATTCTCATATAACATGATGGATTACGGCGTTTATGCTGATGCTAACTTTGCTAAAAAATATTTTGGTGTTAATGGATCAGTAAATGTTCGTGTTAATTTCTAGAAAGACTTGCAATAATTAAACTAACCTAAGTGCCGTACCTTTTAACAGGGTGCGGCACTCTTTTAATTTAAAAGGACAGGAATAAACCACAATATAAATTCACTTTTTAAGTCGTGAATATAACATTAGGGATAATTTAGTATAAATAATAATTCCAAAATAATATGAGATAAATTTAATTATAGTAAATGCTGCAAACATGGTTCCTGTAGTAGCATCTTGCCCCTGACTTTTAATAATTTTAAGGAAAAAGTGCGTTTTTTAAAATATTCATAAATTTAGATATATAATTTTAATTCATGTTTGAACTATATATCATATTTAAATCCTCAACTATATTTATTTAATTTAAGTCCAAATTTACGTTATTAGTGCTTTAAATCCTCCTTTTATAAAATTCTTACTGATATATATATTATAGGTTTGATTAAAGATATATTTTTCAATTAAACTAACATAATACTAATATATAATGAATTTATTAAGTAAAAGTTAGTGAACTATTTGGGAGAGTAAGTTATGGCTGGTCAATTATCATCGGATCCACTATTTGTCGGTTTAACGCGTCCAACAATGATTTTTGGGGTAAGCATTCAATATGCAATGTTAAACCTTATGGTATCTATTAGTATATTTATTCAAGTTGCAAATTTGTACATAGTATTATTTGCTGCAATAGTGCATTTAATTGGATATTTACTGTGCTTTAAAGAACCTCGGTTTTTAGAATTATACATGAATTATGCTGGTAAATGTAATCAATGTTCAAATAAATCATATTATGGTGCCAATTCATATAGCGTTTAAATAATAAATAATTATGTTCAAATTATCTAAAACTAAAGCTGCTAAGGAACAATATTCTAAAAAAGAAAAGCCAGTCTCCTCTTTTATTCCTTATAAAGGACATTGGGATAAAAATACAATTTTGACAAAAACAAATGGTTTGCTGCAAGTAATTAAAATTGAAGGTTTTTCATTTGAAACGGCAGATGATGCTGATTTAGATATTCGTAAAGAAATCAGAAATTCACTGCTAAAAAACATGGCTTCTGGCAATGTGACCATGTATTTTCATACTATTCGCCGAAGACGGCCAGTCATGAAAAATCATAGTGATTTCAGCGTTGATCCAACTATTAAAACTTCAAAAGATTTTATTGGTTATTTAGAAAGCGAATGGCAAAAAAAACATTCTAATACAAATTCTTATTTTAATGAATTATATGTCAGTATTTTGTATGAGCCAGATAAACAAGGCGCTGCAATGATCGAATATATATTCAATAAAATTAAGCAAAAATCTAATAAGGAAATTTGGGAAAGAGATATGCGCGAGATGCATGAGAGTATGCAAGAAATGACATCGCGCGTGCTTAATATACTTCATGACTATGATGCAGAATTATTAGGAGTTAAAAAAACAAAAGATGGAGTTTTTTGTCAGATTAGTGAATTTTTAGGTACTATAGTTAATTGTGGTGATGCGAGCCCAATGATGGTGCCAAATAATTATTTAGATGGATATTTACCAACTAATAGATTATTTTTTGGCTCAAGATCTATAGAATCCAGAGGACCAAAAGGAAATAAATATGCTGGAATTGTTAGTATATTAGAATATGGACCTAATACATCTGCAGGAATTTTTGATGGATTTTTGCAAATGCCATTCGAATTTATAATGACTCAAAGTTTTAGATTTTCTAATAGAACAATTTCAATTAATAAAATGCAATTACAGCAAAATCGAATGATTCAAGCTGAAGATAAAGCTTTATCTCAAATTGCTGAAATTACGCAAGCTCTAGATATGGCTATTAGTGGAGATATTAGTTTTGGTGAGCATCATTTAACTTTATTATGTATCGATAAAGATCTTAAAGCTTTGGAAAATACATTGTCGATGGCATCAGTTGAGTTCTCAAATTGTGGAGTCAGTCCCCTTAGAGAGAAAGTTAATATGGAGCCAGCATATTGGGGACAATTACCAGGTAATCTTAATTATATCGTCAGAAAATCTACTATTAACACCCTGAATCTATCTGGCTTTGTTTCTATGCATAATTATCCCCCAGGCAAAATGTATAATAATCACTGGGGTGAATATGTGACGGTTCTAGATACAACATCAGGTACACCATTTTATTTTAATTTTCATGTTCGCGATGTTGGTCATACCTTAATTATCGGACCAACAGGTGGTGGTAAAACTGTATTAATGAACTTTTTATGCGCTCAAGCACAAAAATTTAAACCAAGAACATTCTTTTTTGATAAAGATAGAGGTGCGGAAATATTTATCAGAGCTTTAAATGGAGTTTATAGTGTGATTGATCCTGGGGGCAATTGTGGTTTTAATCCCTTCCAATTAGATGATAATGGTGAGAATAGGGCATTTTTACTTGAATGGATGAAAACACTTGTGACTTCTCATGGAGAAATCTTAAACGCCGAAGACATTAAAGTTTTAACGCAAGCTATAGAGGGTAATTATAGACTAAATAAACGTGATCGAAAATTAAATAATGTTGCACCATTTCTAGGAATGGCCAGCCCTGGTTCATTAGCAAGCAGGATATCAATGTGGCATGGCAAAGGATCGCATGCAAAAATATTCGATAATGAAATTGATATAATTGATTTTAATGTTTCCAGAGTATTTGGCTTTGAAATGGCTGAATTGCTTAGAGATCCATTATCTTTATCGCCAGTACTTTTATATATATTCCACCGAATTAATATATCTTTAGATGGATCAAGAACAATGATAGTTTTAGATGAAGCTTGGGCTTTAATTGATAATCCTGTATTTGCACCTAAAATAAAAGATTGGCTTAAAGTTTTGCGTAAGCTTAATACATTCGTTATTTTTGCTACTCAAAGTGTTGAAGATGCCACTAAAAGCCAGATAAGTGATACATTAATTCAACAAACTTCTACCCAAATATTCTTACCAAATTTAAAGGCAACAGAAGTTTACCGAACAGCTTTTATGCTTTCTCAACGTGAGTTTGTATTAATTAAAACTACCGATCCATCAACACGTTATTTTTTAATAAAACAAGGTGTGAGCGCAGTTATTGCTAAAGTAAATTTAAGCGGTATGGATAATATTATAAATGTTTT
>JAYUJO010000008.1:0-3240 GCA_043765215.1 Rickettsiales bacterium
ATGTGGCTTATGTAGGTTAATCATAATATTTCTATCTTTATTATAAAACTTACATCTAGACCCAGAAGTTTTTCCATTTGGTAATTTATTAAAACCTAAGCCATATAATAATTTTGTAAGCTCATTCCAATTCAACTCCCCTGAAAGGTTATTTAATTTATCTAATAATTTCTTAAATTGGCTCATTAAATGTTTTTATTATTAATCAATAATAACATTATAAAATATAATTGAAAAAAATGCAACTATATATAGTTGCATTTTAAGTTTGTTATCAATTATTCCGGAAACTGTTCGTTAATCTTGCTTATTTTATTCTTCCCAAAGTATTGATATAATTTATTTATGACATTTACATACCTTGTATCAAAGACTCTTCAATTATCTAATGACAAGTTCCCAGTTAAAGAAATAATATCACCCATTCCGTCATCACTTGTTTCAGAATTAATCTGATCAGTTTGAAGCAATAATTGCTGAGCTATATACCACCATAATGCTTTACCATTATTTGTATGAGTGACATTCTCAGTTTTTAAGTTTTGTTGTGCTTTAGAAAACTGTTGACCTTCTTGATCAAAATCTAACTCATAAGGAATAAGCTCTCCATTTTCTTTTATACTACATAAAAATTTCTCTTGTTTGCTGGCTACACTTGTAACCAAACCATTGACTAAACTTACTATTGTAGGTACTATCATCTTACCAAACCCTGAAATATTTCCACTACTACTCATAATGTCAGGATTAGGACTACTATCTGTATCTTTTCTTATTTTTGTTGGACTAACTACACTATTATCTTTACTCTTCGGGTTTAATCCAAAAATCTCTTGGTGATAAGTTATATCAAAGCTTTCCCCCACCTTCATACTAGGATAAATTATTGGAATTACAGCAATAATACTATCACTATCTATTTTACCCAAAAAATCGCATTCCATTTGATTCATTATTCTGGAGGCTGATTGACCTTTCTTAATTTTTCCAGATGATATAGCCTCATTTATATCAATTACAGTATGATTATTACATCGGCCGATTAAGTCAGTTAAATTATGTAAAGTAACATAAACTAGTCCAGCTACTCTGTGAGTGGGATGACCATCTTCAGTATAGTCTGGTTGCATTGCCGTTTCTCCTCTAGTAGCTCCTTCAACATTACGCCCTATTGCAAAACGAACTGCATGATCTGGAGCTTTACTTGTAGCAATAACAGGAAAACGATATTTGATTATACTATCATCTGGGAGCATGGTGAGTGAGTGAGTACCCACATTGTGTGAATTGCAATTTGTCCAAAATTTTTCAATAGGACTTTTTGAGAAGTTAAATATATATTCTTTCATTGCATTTTTAAAACTTTCAGGCAAGTTTTGACAAGTAAAATATTCTAACAATGTTTGATCAGCTTCATCTAATCTTTGCAAATGATCTTCATCAGCGGTAATTACCTCATAAAGACTTTGCATACCTTCACTTGCTGTAGAGGTTCGAGAATGTATCCCTATTATTGTCTGTTCTGCTGGTGTCAGAGTATATTCTTCTTTTTTCATAGAGTCATCAAATTTCCCTAACAGCTTTCTATTAATTGCAAAAATTTTCTTTACTACTTCTCTACGTTGATAATTGGTATATTGAGAATGCATAAAAGGAACTCCATGAAATAAAGGTACTACAATTGAGTTTACAAAAGTTTTATGCGTTTGATCAATAATCTTAGGAGCCTCCTTTTCTATACTATTGATTGATATCCATAATTTTTCCAACTGCTGCTCGTCATATTTGCCATCTGGAAATATTAGCTTACATACTTTGTCTGGTATCATTACATGTTCTAACTCAAACTTATCAAGTGTACGCTGAAAATTATCTTTAGACTCTTCAAATGTTAGGCGTTCATCTAACGAATGCTTTATAAAATCATTAAGTTCTAATAACATGGCTTTATATGTATGTGCATGTGAGGTATCTTCTTGACTATCGCCACTACTATCATCAAATTGATTTGCTTCATATGTTTGTAAAATAGAATAAAAATATTTCTTACATAGCTGTTCAATTTTTTTAGATTTAAATTCTAATTTTTCTAATAAATGATTTGTACTAATCATATGACCATCTAAATCAACTATTAAACGACCTGGGTGCATAGTTGGATAGTTTGGATTAAGATACAAATCACTATTTATTTCCTCAGAACACACTCTATAGTTTAAGACTTTAAAAATTTTAGATATAAATTGTTTATCTTCTTTTTTACATTTAGCCGCTTCTAGCAAAACATTATGCAACAAAGTAGTTCCGCCTATTAATTTAGCAGTTGAATAGTCCATATATTGTTTATTATTCAAGTGACTATTTATTTGATATTCTGGAATATTAGCAAATATTGAAACTATCTCAAGACCAGCTAGGTTCTTTTCTTTTACGAATAAAAAAGCCATTCCTAAAGAATTAGTGCCATCTACATTACGAGAATTTATTAATTTATGAATTACACTATCTGCTTTAGCTTTGTCTATAATAGCCTTTATTAAATCTAAATCATGTTTTAAAATTGCATAATGAAGTATCGTATTCCCTCTTGAATCAGTGATTTCACTTATATCAAAGTTAATATATTGAATTATTTGACTATTTGTATTGTAAAATAAGAAATTATTACTTTTTCCTAATTCAAAGATTTCCTCTTCAAAAAAAAGACCCTTAGAATATTTATATTTATAATTAAATTCACATTTCATCAAAAAGTCTTCTAGAGAAGCCTCCTCTTTTTGAGATGATTTTTTTTCAATTAGACTAAGTTTTTCATCTCTTTGTTTTCTTGATGATTTTTTAGATGTTATAAGTAATTCACGTTTATTCATTTTGATTATAAGTTTATATTTGATACATTTAATTAAAAGTTGTTTTTTCACTTTATATTTTATTATCAAAAATATTTCAACTACTTAAACTACTGTTAAAATTAATAGCTATAATTCAGCACACAAATATTCACATCACTCCAACAAACGGCCATTTATTGGACAATACCACCCTACCCCATATTAAACACCACAAACCATTCAGTAACTCATTCCAGTTTTCTATGTAGGTTATACACATAATTTTTATCTTTATTGATAATTTGGCCTGATATAGTTAAAAAAGTTGATATAAGAGATATAAAGTGATAGAATAAAAGGAAAATGGCAAAACCATATAGTTACGATTTAAGAAAAAAAATAATTGAAT
>JAYUJO010000009.1:0-3215 GCA_043765215.1 Rickettsiales bacterium
ATTGGTTTTGCATCTGTAATTCATTAACAAGCGAGCGAATTAAGTCTGTTTTACCGACGCCAGTCATACCCCATAAATTAATAATCATTGGTCTCATCAATATCTCGGGCATCAAATACCATATATGTAGATATTCAAAAAGCTGATCAATAATCTCATCAATCCCAATAAATTTAATTTTTAAATTGTTTTTAGCTTTTTTTAAAGCACTTAGTTTTTCAGGGTAATTATTTATTTGTTTAGGCATAAAAGTTTTTATTGACACAAACTAAATTATGTATTAGATATTTGTTTATGAACTTATCTCTAAAATAGAGAAAGTATAATTTTTCAATTCATTTTATGTCAAACACTTTTTTGTACTCTACAATAAACAACTGGAACTTAGATAAAATCGTGCAGTTTACAAAGCTAGAGTATCCAGGTATTTCTAATGAGATCTGGGAAGAAGCAGTTAGTGAATATCGTAATTATATGTATCTAGCGTTAATTTCTAATGTTATCTTACAAATCCCCAACAAAATTATGGATTACATTTGGCACTCACATATCCTGCACACTCAAGATTATCAAGATTTCTGCTACGTTATTAATGATAATGTTTTAATTCATCATAAACCTACATTATACGACTCGACTATTTCCCAAGCTAGTTTTAGTGAATTATCAACGATTTCAAAAAAATATCTCGGGTATAATGCTTTTGAAAATTCTAAGAATTCATTAGCTACAACTTTAGTTCACTCTTCTGTTTGTCTTAGCTAGATATTAATTTGAATATAGACAGAATCATTTTTTGTTTTACTAATATTATAGTTTAGATTTTGACTTACAAGCTTTCCTAGATACCATTCTAAGGAAGGTTTTTTAATTATAAAATGATATATATTCTCAGAAAACTTAAAGTTAATCTTATAATTGATCTTGGTAAAATTAATAGTAAAGTTTGTTTTAGAAGTAAAAAAATATTTGTTACTTTGATGTAACATAGGTAACTTGTCCTCTCTATCATCAACTATATAATTTTCTATCCCTAATAGATTATATATATAATTCCATCTCTTTTTTCTAAGACCACTACCTCTATAGAGTACTTTTGATTTAGCTTTGAATAAATGAGACTCTTCATTGGTATAAGTACTCTTAATTACTACATAATTAAATTTAGAAACTAATTGTAAAGCTCGTGAAAAATTATATTCAACATCTAAGCTATTAAGAATACAATATTCTAAAAAAAGACAAAGATTAATAGTTTTAGTATCTTCGTTTGCATTTTCAAGCAATGTGTTTTGTATACTATCTTGTTCATAGTCAAGGTTATAGCTTATACCTTCTATTTTGGCCCATGTTCTAACTTTTTGTAATCTAATTTGATTCATTCTTGGACTTGCACAAATTGAAATGTATTGATTAAAAGCTTTTTGACTTTTCAAATATTTAATTAAATCTATCAAACAGTAAGTTCCATAGTCATGGCCGATTTCAACTAAGTTAATTTTATAACCTTTTTTAATTAAATCATCGCAAACTGTAATTAAATAGTTACCAGTTTCAATCTTACTCATAGTACTTGTGCTTTCTAAATTCATTAACTCTTCTTCAACTGCATTGAAATACATGTCTGCTCCTTCAGCAAAGTAACTATACTTGAGTGGAATGAAATTATTTGTATCTAGGTTGTAGACTAAATCAGCTAGTTGGTTTGGAGTAAAAGTTTTATAAATATCATTATTTGGTTTAATGATGGCATTTTCAATTTTAGGTTTATATCGTGAATTAAGATTTTTGAGACGATATATTAAATCAATATTATCTGGGGTATTTTTAATAAAATATTTACCATTAACTCTCGAAAGAATTAGCTTTTCATCCCCTTCAATACTACGCTTAATCCAGTTAGCAACTGTAGATGGAGAAACGTCAAATCGTCTAGATACTTCAATATTACGAATAACAGTCACATTAGTTATCTAATATTTAGTCTACGCATCCAATATTGAAAATTATCTTGCATACCTTCTTCATAATTAAGAACTTGACTCATCTGAACTACAAATTCGCTAATTCTTTCGTCTTCAGAATCAATGTAAAAATAACTATAAGGTCGGATTGGGTTACTTCTTCTTATCATAATTTCAACTTGATCATCTAAATCATTCATACTCCAAGCATAGCAACTATTAATGTCAATAGTTTCTCCATTAAAGTTCAGTGTTTGTAGTTCAGTATCTAAATTTAATTCTCCAGATTGAGCTGGTGATACTAAGATAAATAGTAAAACGGTAAAACAGGCAATAGGTGTTAATAGACTTGTGATGTCACGATAAAGGAAAATATACAATCCGATTACTGCACTAATACCAATAAAATAACCTACATATATTCGATTACGATCAATTTGTAAGTATTTATTGGTTGCAGATATTGTAATCATAGAATTAATAGATATTATATAATACAGGAATTATCCTATAAAATATATTATTTGTCTATTTATTCTAGTATTTGATATTGTAATAAGCTACTGAATTAGAATAAACTGTAATTTCAGTTTCACCTGTTAATAGTTCTGGTGCAGATTTAGTAGGTTCGGTAGAGCTTAGACTTGCATCCTTAGTGGCATAGTATGGAGTTGGATAGTTATTGTTATCACAACCAGCTGAGCTTATACCTTGAGACTCAATTTTAACTAATTTAGCATTTAAAGCTTCTATTTTTTTACGAGCTGTTTCTTGAGTTTTAATTTCTACTTGATTTTTTAGATCATTGCAAACATCTTCAACATTACCAATATCATAAATAAATGAATCAAATTGTGTTACACCTCGTTTAATAGTTTCACTTAAAATCATATTTGGTTTGGTGCTATCTTTAGCAATGTTCTCAAAGGTTACTTCAATACTTTTATCAAGAATAGTGTTATTCTTTGGGTCTTCTGGTTTCTCAGGAGTAGGGTATCCATAGTAAGCGTAATCGGGATAAGAATTTAAATTAGTTTTAATCTTTGATTTATCAACTCCACTAGATACTAGATAGTCTTGAATTAATATTGATTTTTCATTAATTTAAGTATTCATTTTTTCCAAATTATTTCCAGTAAGTCGAATATGTAACGTAATTTTAGCTGTATCTGGTTTGATTTTTTTTGATAACTTTTCTGAAACTGGTAAGCTAGAAAGAATTTGGGTATTGCGACTATAAGTATAGATTCC
>JAYUJO010000010.1:0-3205 GCA_043765215.1 Rickettsiales bacterium
TCAGCTTTTATATCAAATACATCAAATTTACGATCATCCTTATGACTATTTTTGTCAGCAATTTGGCCGACTCGCAGGCCACATAAACTATTTATTACATTTTCTTTTGTGTCTTCAAATATAGGGCCTAATTCGAAAAATGATAGATTTTGAAATGATCGATTCAAATTATTACGACATATTTGCAATAAATTGGGCAGAATTGTTGGTCTCATATAATTCAAATCAGAACTAATAGGATTTTGCAATATCAGTTCTTCCTTGATGTTGTCAAATAAAACTGCTTTCTCACTATCCATAAATGACCAAGTCACTGCTTCCATATAGCCAGACATAGCACAAATACGTTTAAAATCAGATATTCTTCTGTAATATACTGGAATGATGTGATCAATTTCCATTTCTGGCAGGATATCTTGCGGAATCTTATCATAACCATGAATTCTGACAATTTCTTCAACAATATCCTCTTTAATAGTAACATCATAGCGCCAACTCGGAATGGTTATGTTGATTGATTGCACATTATCAATACAAATAAATCCTAATTTTTCCAATATAGCAGTAACATGGTGGCTGCCAAGAATGATATTTGTTCTTGCATAAAAGAAATCTAAACGAAAATCAATTTTTCTCATTGGCAGTTTGTTATTGCCAAGGGATATGACATTTGAAGACTCACCGCCACAAATTTCTTTAATCATATTAGTGGCAATATCAAGAGCTTTTAAGGTAAATTCACGATCTACATTACGCTCGAACCTATATCTTGAATCTGTATCAATTTTCAATATTCGACCAGTCTTAGTAATAGTTTTTGAGCAAAATACAGCTGATACTAAAATAATATTTTTAGTATTCTCATCACATGCACTTTTCTCTGAGCCTATAATTCCAGCTAGGCATTGAATAGATACATCATCTCTAATAACAAGATCTCCAATATTTAATTCATATTCTTTACCATTTAAGGCTTGAATTTTATCTTTAAATTCAAGGGTTTTTATATTTAAGCCACCACTAATTTTATCTGCATCATAGGCATGCATTGGCTGACCAAAACTAAGTGATATGTAATTAGTTACATCAACTACTGGTGATATCGAGCCAATTCCAACATTTTTCAATAGATCTTGAAGCCATTTTGATGACTTATTATTTTGCAGATTTCTAATTTCTCGAAATGAAAAAAATGGGCAAGTATCTGAATCAGCAATTTCTAATTTATAATTTGAATTAAAACTATCTTTTGCTGGAAAAATATTAATTTTTTTTAAAATGCCCATGCCAAACGCGGCAAGGTCTCTGGCAATTCCATACACGCCCAGCGCATCTGCTCTATTTGGCGTTATATTTATATCAATAACAGGGTCATTTGCACCAATATAGGCAGCTATATTCTCACCAATTACAGCCTCATCATCTAGCTCTAAAATACCATCAGACTTCTCATTCATGCCAAGTTCTTCTGCAGAGCAAAGCATGCCCATGCTAGCAACGCCCCGAATAGTTGATTCCTTTATTTTAAAATCGCTATCAGGTATGATTGCACCAATTTTAGCCAAAGCCACCTTAATTCCAGCTCTTGCATTATGACCACCACAAACAATTTGCAAAATAGCATCACCTGTTTGCACTTGGCAAATTTGTAGCTTGTCAGCCTCTGGGTGCTTTTCTGTTGAAATGATATAGGCGACTTCAAAATTAGTTAAGGATTGTGATTTATCGGAAATATTTTCAACTTCCAAACCAATCATTGTCAATGCATGAGCAATTTTTTCAAGTGGCTCATTAGTGTCTAAAAATAATTTTAACCATGATAATGTAAACTTCATCGAGTCAGCCCTCCTGCAAATGTTGGAATATCGAGTACTTGAAAATTATAATGATTCATCCAGCGAACATCCCCTTCAAACATTTGACGCAAATCTTTTATGCCGTATTTAAGCATGGCAAAACGCTCTACACCAAGGCCAAAAGCAAAACCTTGATATTTGCTTGGATCAATACCAACATTCTTTAAAACATTTGGATGCACCATGCCACAACCAAGCACCTCAAGCCATTTATCATTTTTATTCATTCGAATATCCACCTCGGCAGATGGTTCTGTGAAGGGAAAAAAACTAGGGCGGAATTGTACTTCAATGTTTGGTTGCTCAAAAAAGCTGCGAATAAAATCAATGATTATATATTTCAAATGACCCAAATGAATATTGCGATCAATCACCATCCCTTCAATCTGATGAAACATTGGTGTGTGCGTTTGGTCTGAATCTGATCGGTAAGTTCTACCTGGGGCAATAAAACGATATGGAGGCTTTTGATTTTGCATTGTTCTTATTTGTATCGGCGATGTGTGAGTGCGCAGTAATTTTATCTTGTCCCCTGTTTTATTTAGGTAAAAAGTATCATGCATCTGGCGCGCTGGGTGGTCCTCGTCAATATTTAGGGCAGTGAAATTATGCCAATCATCTTCAATACTTGGGCCATCTTTAATGTCAAAACCATATTTAGAAAATACCTGAATCATTTCCTCCATACATTGCGTAATTGGATGAATGCTGCCAGACATTCTTGGCCGAGCTGGAATTGACATATCTATTTTTTCCGACTCAAAGCGAGCATCTAATTCCATTCTCTCTAATATTCCAGTTCGATTGCTAATTAAATCTTGAATATGATTCTTAATGACGTTAATTTCTTGCCCACGAGCTTTTTTCTCGTCTATTGTTGCAGAGGCTAATTTACTCATTTCTTGATTAATCAAACTCGATTTACCAAAAAACTCGACTTTTACGTCTTGCAATTGACGCATTGTTTGACTTAAGTCAATTTTCTCGATAGCCTGCTTTAATATTTCATCTAACATAATAATGTCTATATAGGTATTTAATGCTTAGCAGAATAAAGGATTTTACTTAATAATACAAGTTGGATTTGACATTTGAGGTTATGATATTAGAACTAGATATAGTTAAAATATATTAAAATTATGAATATAATGATTGAACAAGGCGTTACAGTTAATTTAACTTGCAAACATCAACCTGCTAATAATGGATTTGAACAAATCGGAAATGAAGAGGGTGCAATTATTTATCATAATGTAATTCATGAGTTTTATGATATTACATATAATTATATTATAGGTGATGCTGCAAGTTTTAACTTAACTAGAAATTGCAATGTCACTTTAAATTTA
>JAYUJO010000011.1:0-3192 GCA_043765215.1 Rickettsiales bacterium
GAAAAAAATTCTTTAATAGTATTTTATGAATATATTTTAGCAATTGCAGTTTGTTTCATGCTATATCCATTATGGCCTGAAAAAATTAAAGCAAATAAAATTTTATTAAGTGTTATTTGGAATATTTCTTTATTATATATTCTTGTATTTAGTGCTACTTTTTTCACTTTATTGAGTAACGTCAGCCATTCTCAATTTGTTATTTTTGTTGTAAATATTATTGTACTTGCAGTACTAACAAGGTGGAAGCTAGCTTTAATGATGATTGCACTGGGCATAATACTTGCAATTTACTATTATAAATCTTTTATAGGAGTAAATGATGTTGATTTAAATTTAAACTCAACATGGTTATTATTTTACAGCACTCTTTTAAGCGCAACCGCCATAATCATGTTTTTAAAACCTAAACAAGAACAAATGGAAGAGGCAGAAGCTAAAGTTGATGGTTTGACTGGAGAAGTTGGAAGTTTGGAATGTGAAGTAGGTTCACTTAACAACACTATCATAGATCTAAATATTGCTGTCACTCATTATAGCGAGCGAGTTAAGGATCAGTTGCTCGAAATTGAGAGGCTTGGAGCTACTGCTCAAAAGATTTTAAATAATGTTAATCATGAGCTGCGTCTTCCGGTGGGCAATGTTATGAATTTTGCAGAAATGCTCTCAGAGGGGCTGGAGAAATATAATAAGGATCAGCTTAAGATGCTCTCAGACGAGGTGTTTAAAAATTCAAATAGGCTCTCGACAATGATTTTAAATATGCTGGATCTTGCAACTCTTGATGTAAAAAAAATTGATTTAAATAGGAAAAATATAAATTTAAGCGAGCTAGTCGAAGATCGAGTTGTTAATTGCAAAAAAATATATTTAGAGCAAAAATCACTTGAGTTTGAGATGAATATTGCACCAGATACTCCTGTTTTTGTCGATCCAAATTACATTAGGCAAACAATTGATAATTTAGTAATTAATGCAATTAATTATAGCATAAGTGGAGTTATTAAAATCAGTGTGCAGCCAAGCTTTAAAAATATGGTTGAAATAATTATACAGGATCAGGGTATAGGCATTCCTAAAGGAGAATTATACGATATATTCACGCCATTTAAGATGGGAACTAAAACTGAGTCAAAGGCTCAAGGTCGTGGAGTTGGACTGGCGCTTTGCAAAAGTGCAATTGAGGCTAATGGCGGCACTATTGTCGTTGAGAGCGATGGAAATTGTGGAGCACTATTTCGTATAATTTTAAGATTGCGTGAAATATAGATTTAATTATAATGTAGTGATTTACATTAATTAGGGATAAGCTTTGCTTATTCCTAATTAGAAAAGATAGTAGTAAACACCAATATAAATTTAGTATTTTAAAAGATAAAAACGAAATATATTGAAAAAAATTAAGTAATAAATGAAATAAATATATAGTCAAATATTGACTACCTCGAGCTTGCAAGCACAGTTTTTTTTCTATTTTTTTATAGTAATATATAAGCAAAGCTTATATATTACTATAAATTTAGCTATAGGTATAATTATATGCAAAAAACGCCACTTAAAATAACTTTTGCGCTAGCTTTGGGATCTGGTCTTGAATATTACGATTTCGTGATTTTTGGTTTAATGATCAAATATACTAGCGCTATATTTTATCCTCAAAGTGGTCTTTATAGCGGTATATTCCAAATTTTAATTACTTTTGCCGCTGGCTATTTTGTCCGACCATTGGGAGGTTTAATATTTGGTTTAATTGCAGATATTTACGGGCGAAGCAAAGCTTTTATAGCAGCCATGTTGTTAATGGCACTATCAACTTTTTCAATTGGTTTATTGCCAACTTTTGAGCAATGTGGAGTAATTGCCCCTATTTTACTAATTATATGTAGAATGCTTCAAGGAATATCTTTTGGGGCAGAGCTTCCTGGCGCAATTACTATCCTCAGTGAAAATGCGGAAGTCAGTAAGCTTGGTAAATTATGCAGCTTTATTTTATCTGGCACCACTATTGGATCCTTAATGGCTATGATGATTGTGACAATTATTTCAAATAAATATAGTCCACAAATTATTAATGATTACGCCTGGAGGCTGCCATTTCTATTAGGCGGAGTACTTGCTATTATTTCATTTTTTATAAGGAAAAATATTGCTAATAATACTGATTTTTTTAAAGATAGTAATCAACAATCAATGAATTTAGTGTTTTCTGAGCTTAAAAGAAATTTCACTTATATCTTAATTGGTTCTGGCATTATATTTTTTATGGCCACATTAATTATAACTAATTTATATTTTCCAGTTTATATAAGTCGTAATTTTACCCATCAATTGCCACAAATTTTTGTCGCGATGACAAATAGCATGATTGCATCAATAATTTTTATGCTATTTTGGGGCTTTGTTTCTGATTATATATCAAAAA
This sequence comes from Rickettsiales bacterium, assembly GCA_043765215.1. Lineage (GTDB taxonomy): Bacteria > Pseudomonadota > Alphaproteobacteria > Rickettsiales > Rickettsiaceae > Megaera_A. The sequence continues at coordinate 2,423 of JAYUJO010000011.1, forward strand.
TCAAACAGCTTATATTTGCTGTTATTGGCTTTAATTTATCATTATTTCCATTATATTATTTGCTCCAGGATGGTGCATTTATAACTCTACAATTATCTTTTATTATATATCAATTTTGGATTGCAGTTTTTGTCTCGAGCTGTTTGCCTATTATATCTCAGTTATTTCCATCATCAATTCGATATACAGGAACTGCATTAATTTACAATATTGCATTTTGCGCTGCTAGCTTAATTCCAGCATATTATGAATATTTATTTGCAACTGAAAATGCTGCCAATCTTGGTTATTTCTTTACAGGCTCTGGCTTTATTGCTCTAGCATCAGTTATGTATCTTATGATTATTAGAAGAATTGAGATATCGAATGCATAATTGATATCTCAGTTTTCATTTATTACTTTTTGCGCTAAGCTTATAATCATATTGTTGCTCAATATATAATTTAAAATAATTATTTTCTATAAAATTTATTGATTTTAGCTTTACTTATTTTATTATATATACAATATTATATTTCTTTTATAAATTAATAAAAATTTTTATGACAAATATATCAAAAAACCTCGAAGAGTTTTTAGGAAATCCAAACCACTATCAACAACTAAATTTGAGTAAAAAAGTAATACGAGCTGAAGAAGCGGTCGAGTAGCCCAAAGCTTGCACCTCAGGGTCTCACAGAACCGTACGTGACAGTCTCCTGTCATACGGCTCTTCTTTTTGATAAACTTATTTTGTGCCAATGACTAAAGGCTTTTGGATGCTCTGTTT
>JAYUJO010000012.1:0-3178 GCA_043765215.1 Rickettsiales bacterium
CACTACCCTTGCCTTCATTTAGCCCAAGATATATATGATCAGAAATTAGTGGAATTAAAGAAGATGAGGCCTGCATCATAGTGACTAAGCAACTATATAAAGTGTTGTAAGCATCAAATTTATCCTGAGTTTGATTTGCTTGCCAGAAACGGTTCCTGCTGCGCCTGATATACCAATTATTTAATACCTCAAAAAACTTTGAAATATGCTCATAAGCAGTTTGACTATTAAACTCATCCATTGATTCTTTAATGGCAATGATTGATATTGATAGTTTGGATAAAATATATTGATCTAAAACATTTTGCGAAGAAAAATTAAGTTCACCCCGTATATTATCTATATTTGCATATAAGCAAAAGAAATGATATGAATTCCAAATCGGTTTTATAAATAGTCTTAAGACATCAAAAACCATTTTACCTTCTTTATCAATCAATAATTCTTGGCCGTTAACTACCGTGGATGAGAGCATGGTTACTCTTAATGCATCCGCTCCATATTTTTCAAATAACTCAATTGGATCAGCATAGTTATTTAATCTTTTGGATAATTTTTGCCCAGTTGAATCCAAAATAACGCCATGACAAATGCAATTTAAAAATGGTGGTCGATCAAATAATGCCGTTGATAAAACCATTAAAGTATAGAACCAGCCTCTAGTTTGAGCTGTATATTCAACTATGAAATCTGCTGGAAAATGCGTTTCAAACCAATCTTTATTTTCAAATGGATAATGAACTTGGGCATATGGCATAGATCCACTCTCAAACCAACAATCAAATACGTCGCTGACTCGGCGCATCGTTGATTTTCCGCTAGTATCATCTGGATTTGGCCGCGTTAACTCGTCAATATATGGTTTATGTAAATCTTTAACTTTAACACCAAAATCGCGTTTTAACTCTTCAATTGAGCCATACACATCAATTCGCGGATAAAGCGGATCATCTGATTTCCACACAGGGATTGGCGTTCCCCAAAATCTATTGCGGCTAATTGACCAATCACGAGCATTCTCTAACCATTTACCAAATAAGCCATCTTTAATATGCGATGGTATCCAATTAATTTCCTGATTTAGCTCCACCATCCTATCTTTAAACTCAGTTACCTTAACATACCAAGATGGCACTGCTTTATATATTAATGGCGTATCAGTTCGCCAACAATGAGGATAATTATGAATATATTGCTCAGTTCTAATCCAATTACCCTGTTGTTTTAACTTGATTATTATTGGTTCATTTGCATCAAAAACTTGCAGACCTTTAAAATCAGTAATTTCACTCGTAAATTTTCCTGCATTATCAACAGGGCAAACAAGATCTATATTTTCTTTTACACATACAACTTGGTCATCTTCACCAAAACCTGGAGCTAAATGCACAATCCCCGTGCCGTCCCCTTCAGTCACAAAATCAGCTGCTAAAATTTTAAAACTATTATGATGATCTTTGAAATAATCAAAAAGTGGCTCATAAATAATATCTTTAAGAGCACTACCTTTTATAGTAATGACATCTACATCTTCTAGAATATGTAATTCTCTAGCATAATTATTTACTGCAAAAGATCCTAATATATAGCATACATTATCTTTAATTATACAGGCATAATCAATATTTTCTCCAACGGCTAATGCTAGATTAGAAGGCAGCGTCCATGGGGTTGTAGTCCAAGCTAACATACGATATTCATCGCATTTAGGCGCTCCATTTGGCGCTGATTTTAATTTAAAACTAACTGTAACAGTTTTATCAGCACGCTCGCGATATGAATTATCTAATCTGGTTTCAAAATTGGATAATGGTGTCTCACACGCCCATGAATAAGGCATCACTCGCATTGATTCATAGATCAAGCCTTTTTTATACAAGGATTGGAAAGCCCACATCACCGATTCCATATAATTTTTATCCATTGTTTTATATGAATTATCAAAATCTACCCATCTAGCCTGACGATTAACGTATTTTTCCCAATCGCCTGAATATTTCATCACTGATTTTTGGCAATGATCATTGAATTTATCAATTCCAAATTCAGTAATGGCAATACGACCTGAAAAACCCAGCTCCTTCTCAGCTCCCATTTCAGCTGGAAGTCCATGACAATCCCAACCAAAGCGACGCTCTACTTTTTTTCCATTAGTCGTTTGATAGCGAGCATATGTATCTTTAATAAATCCAGTCAGTAAGTGACCATAATGTGGCAAACCATTGGCAAAAGGCGGACCATCATAAAAGACAAATTCATTTGCATTTTGAGCATCTCTATTATCGATTGATTGCTGGAAAGTTTGATTTTCTTGCCAATATTTTAATATATCATTTTCAAGTTGTGGGAAATCAACATTTGATTTCACATCAGGATATGGTTTTTTATCAGTCATATTTTTTTATAATTTTTATATTTTTTTAAGAGAATAATCGCAATATTGGAATATTCACTTTTGCTGGTAGTCTTATTTTATTTTTTAAACTAGCAATATTGATAATATTATCAAGTGCATTTTTAATAAATTCCCTAGTATCGACAAAATTTTCAGATTTATCTGCTAAATAAAAGGTTCTAGATGTTGCATAAGCTCCAAATAATAAACTTCTTTTGCTATAATAATTATAGTCAACTGAATTATCTCCAGCAAATTTCCATATTAAATCACATGTTTGCCAAGCACTTTGAATTGCCTGCGCTAAGTTAAATGGCAAAATCGAAAATGCAGCAATATTTTTAATAACATTTTGATGTGAGCAATCAATTATACGCATTTCCAGAGCTTTAGCTATTTTTTCGCGTATTTTTAAATCTTTAGAAATATTTTCAAAATATCCTTTCATTTTATCATCAAGATAATTCTCAAATAAACTAACTATTTCAGATAAACCATTAGGAAATAATATATATTGGTAGCCAGGGTCAATTTTAATATTTTTAAAGGCTAAAATAATTATCTCATTTGAGATAACATCTCTTTGCAGCAATATCTGCAATTCGTTAAAAATATCCTGTTTAATTTTTTCGTGTTTTTGCTCAATATCAATCATTACATATCCTTTATAACTTGACAAGTTGATTAATTATATAGATAATAAGGACTTATTACAAATTAAAAGCCGATCAGGGGGTAATATATTATGGCAGTACATGTTAGTGTTCATGGCGGAAATGGCGA
>JAYUJO010000013.1:0-8386 GCA_043765215.1 Rickettsiales bacterium
ACCTAAATCAATATTAGAATTCGCTCCATTAGCATTTTGTATATCGATATAATTTACCTATTTTATGTTTAATTATTAATGACATTTTTATATCGTAAAGCGTAAAAATTGTCAACCTTAACTATCAATTTCGTTTAGTAACTTTATTAATTAAATTGAGTAAATCTTGTTGGCTATATGGCTTATAAAGTATATGAGGATCAGCGCCTACATGTTTTTTAAGCTCTTCTTCTTGAGAAGTCAGGCCGCTTTGAAATATAAATGGCACATCTTTAAATTGATCTCTAGATTTTAGCTCGTCATATAATTCATAACCGTTTAAATCTGGAAGCATTATATCAGTCAAAACTAATGCCAGTGAACTCGCATATCGCTCAGCTAAATTAATTGCTTCTGCGCTATTAAAGGCGCCGACTAATTTAAATTGAGTAAAATTTGGAATAATAAGTTCGACTAAAGTGTGACAAATCTTTTCGTCATCGACAAATAATATAATATTTTTTTGCATGATATTTTTTTAATTTATTGGAATTGAAAATTCAATCGTAAAACCGCTATCTGAATTTGAAGCAATGATTTTTCCTTTATGGGCATCAACAATCTCGCGACATATACTCAGTCCAAGACCCGTACTTTCTTTATTAGTATTACTAATATCTCCTTTATTATATGGATCAAATATACTATTTAAATATTTTTGATCAACACCAACTCCTTCATCTTTAACACTTATAATGCAATAATTAATATTATCTTGTGTTTTTACTTGAGCATCCACTATAATAATACCTTTTTCATTGTAATTTATTGCATTAGATAAAAGATTAATGATTAATTGATTAATCCAAAATTGATCAGCTATGGTGATGCATGACTTTAGGGATGATTTAAAAATAATGTTAAATCCAGTTTGATTTAAATATAAATTTTGACATTTTTTTATGGAATTTTTAATTACATTAATTAAATCTGTTTGAGCGTAATTAAATTCAATATTTTCTTTATTGTCAATATTTTCAACAATTGATGCTAATATACCAGATAGGCTATCGCTGACTTCAATAATCGCTTTTAAACATTTGAGTTTATTATTTTCATCCATTATCTGCCAATTATCATGTAAATAATTAGCTACACCCTTAATACCATGTACTGGTGTTTTTAATTCATGACTAAGCTTTGATAATACTGAAACTTTCATTTCAGATTTAGTTGCTTTTTTTGCTTTAGCTTCAATATTTTGTTGTAGCATAATAATTTTCAAATGTTTATAGTAATATATACTTAATATGTTGAAGCTAAAAATTACAAACTTCAATTTATAGTTGCTTTTTATTGCAATAAATGTAAAATTTATTGCTTAAAAAATTATTTATATTTTTATGTTAATGATAATATATATTAACTTTATGTAAATTGCAAGTCTTAAATTGGCTTTTAGAAGATTTTTCAGCTGATTTAATAAATAAAAATGAGAATTAGATTAATTTTCCTGTTAATAATAACTAAAAATATCATAATATATATTAACTTAAATCAAATTATTTTTCTGTGTTCGTAATTAAAGTATTATTGCCAAAACCTGGCTTATTTCCGTTATATTATATGTCAAAAATAAAATATAACGTTGGGGAATTAATATTAGCGCCTTATCGAAAACAAGAAATCACTGGAATAGTATGGGAAGTAGATTGTGAGTATGATATAACTAAATTAAAGGAAGTGAGTCCTATTCAGCCCTTTCATTCTCGTATAGATAATACAATGCTGAGTTTAATTAATAAAACTAGTATTTATTATTTAAGTCAATTAGGGACTATTGCTAAATTAGTTTTACCAGTTGATATTAATGAAACTCCTATAAAAATTGAAGAGCAAAATATCCAAACTAATATTGATTTGCCTCATTTATCACTTGAGCAAAATGATTGTCTTGATTTAATTAATGATATTAAAACTCCATTATTAATTAAAGGGGTTACTGGCTCTGGCAAAACTGAGGTATATTTTCACGCGATTATGCATCAATTAAAAATGGGTCAGCAAGCTTTAATTATGTTACCTGAAATTGCATTGAGTGAACAAATTATTGATAGATTCACCCAAAGATTTGGTTTTAAGCCAGCAATTTGGAATTCGAAAATTTCTAAAGCGCAAAAGAAAAGAATACTTCGAGGCATAATTCAAGGCACAGTTAAAATTGTTATTGGCGCTAGGAGTACATTATTTTTACCATATAAAAATTTAGGAATTATAGTTGTAGATGAAGAACATGATGCGTCATATAAGCAAAATGATGGTATTTTATATAATGCGCGTGATATGGCGGTGCTACGGGGATCTATATCAAATTGCAAAGTATTATTAATTTCAGCAACTCCATCAATAGAATCTATATATAATGCGCAAATTGGCAAATATAAATTATTTGAACTGAAAAACAGATTTAATGACGCTTTAATGCCAGTTATTGAAATTGTTGATATGCGCAAGGAATCCATATTGCCAAATAATTGGTTATCTCAAAAAGTGAAAACAGCTATTAAAGCTAATTTTGATAAAAAAGAACAAACATTGATTTTCTTAAATCGTAGAGGTTATGCACCATTGATGCTATGTAGGGGATGTGGACATAAAGTTACTTGTAAAAAATGCTCAGCATCCATGGTTATGCATAAAGAACTTAATCGCCTTGAATGCCATCATTGTGCTTATATTTTGCCAATATATAAAAAATGTCCCGAATGTGATGCAGATGATGGCTTAATCTTATGTGGACCAGGGGTCGAGAGAATTGAAGAGGAAGTTAAACGATTATTTCCAAATTATAAAGTGGCAGTTGCCAGTAAAGATCAATCTTCATTAGTTGGTGAGATGCAAAACTTATTATTACAAATGGAAAATCAAGAAATAGATATTTTAATTGGCACTCAAATTATTACTAAAGGTTATCATTTCCCAAACTTAACTTTAGTTATTGTCATTGATGCTGATATTGGTTTTGTTGGAGGCGACTTAAGAGCATCAGAACGTACTTATCAATTATTACATCAAGTTGGCGGCAGAGCCGGAAGGGCTGATAAAAAAGGTCTAGTAATTTTGCAAACATATTTACCAGATCATAATGTTATTAGAGCAATAATGGATGATAAAGAAGAGGAGTTCATTCAAGGAGAATTACAATCTAGAGAAGCATCAGAAATGCCGCCATTTTCTAAAGTAGCAGCAATAACTATTTCTGGAAAAAATGCGGAAAAAACGAAAGAAATTGCTCAATCATTTTTGCATCATGCGCCGAAAAGTTCAGCTCGAATATTGGGACCAGCTGAGGCGATGATGTTTAAATTATCAGGAAAGTATCGATATAAAATATTAATCATTGCGGCCAAAAACTTTAACCTACAAAAGTTTTTACAATTATGGCAAGATAGTTTTAAACTACCATCTACATATACGATTAAGTTTGATATCGATCCAGGGCAGTTATGGTAGAAATTTATCAATTTTATCTAGTAAATAAGTAAACTTACTCAAGTTCAAGCCCTCATCACATGCATCAGATAAGGCAGATTGAATAGGTATTCTAGTTATTAAGTCTATGCCAAAATCATTAGCTATTTTCTCGCCACTATTACCAGAAAATATTTTAATCTCCTCATTGGTTTTAGAATCTAAATAATAACTCATATTTTCAATAATTCCCATAATAGGCACATTAAATTTTCTATATAAATTAATTGCGCGCTTCACATCATTTGCTGAAATTTTTTGCGGTGTTGTTACTAATAGGACTTGATCAATAATATAATTTTGTAATAAACTTAAATGAATATCACCAGTGCCGGGTGGTGAATCTATAATTAGATAATCAAGATTTGTCCAAGATGTAAGTGACAAAAGTTGATATAATGCCTTACTAGCCATAGGTCCCCTCCAACTTATACTAGAATCTGGAGCACTAATAAAGCCAATTGAATTTAATTGTATACCATGATTTTTTAAGGGAACCATGCGTTTATCATTAACATCGGGCTGTTTATTTATCGCAAAAATACCAGGAATTGATGGGCCATAAATATCTGCATCAACAATTCCAACAACATTACCCATCAATTGAAGTTTATAAGCAAGTAGAGAGGCTATAGTAGATTTACCAACCCCCCCTTTACCAGAAGCCACTAAAATAATTTTTTTAACGCCATCAATATGGATTTTTGCTGTTTGTGATTTATTAAATGCTGTGTCTGGAGCCTTTTGTTTATTACTAGTGAGAACTATGTTTATTTTTTCATAAATATTTAGATCGGTAATTAGCTGAATAATTTGCGCACGTTTAGTGTCAGCCTCATTCATATCAATATTAGTAATATCTATTGAAAATCCTAGATTTTTACCGTTTATTTTAATATCAGATGAACGAGATTTTACAGATGTATTATCTGAAAAAAAGATATTATTCGTGATATTATAAATTATGTCTTGCTCTTTGTTAGTCATGCTTGCAATTTTTTATAATCATAATATAGTAAGTATATAGACTAATTCAATTTTTTCACAATATAAAAGATGATATATGCAGATGATAAATAAAATATACGGTCAAATTTTTAAGAAGTCCCCATGGGATGATCAAGGACAAGAAGAAAATATTTTTACTAAAAAAAGAAAGGATTCATTTAATTTCGATGAATTTCAATTTAGTTTTAATCCAATAATTATAATCCTTGCTATCGTAGGTATTTTTGCCCTATGGCTTGCATCTGGTTTTTATAAAATCGATGAAGGTGAGCAAGCTTTAGTCATTAGATTTGGTAAATTCCATAGAATAGGAACAGCAGGTCTTAATTATCATTTGCCTACACCAATAGAAACAATTTATGTTGAAAAAGTTGATCAATCAAGACGACTAGAAATCGGTTATAGATCAACAGGTAAGGCCAGAATTGGTGGAGCAGTTTCTTCTACTGATGTCAAAAATGAAAGCATTATGCTGACTGGCGATGAAAATATAGTTAGCCTTAACGTAGATGTTACTTGGCATATAAACGATTTATCAAAATATTATTTTAATATTACAGATCCCCAAGATACAGTTAAAGCAGTAGCAAGCAGCGCTATTCGTGAAGTTGTAGGTAATACGCCAATTACTCCAATTCTATCGAATAAAAAACAAATGATTGCAGAAAAAATTGAAAAATTAATGCAATCAATTTTAGATCAATATGAATCGGGAGTCATCATTGAACAAGTAAAGTTACTAAAAGCTGATGTTCCTGAAGAAGTTGTAGCTTCATATATAGATGTACAGACGGCAAAAACAGATAAACAAAAAATTATAAATGAGTCAGAAGCTTACAGAAACGATATCTTGCCAAGAGCAAGGGGTGAAGCGGCTAAAATTCTTGAAGAAGCAAATGGTTACAAAGTGGAAATTCTTTCAAGAGCAGAAGGTGATACATCTAGATTTGACTCAGTTTATAATCAATATATTACTGCGCGTGAAATTACGGAAAATAGATTATATTTAGAAACAATTGAATCTATATTAAGAAAGTCTAATAAAGTCATTATGGGTAGTGATATGCTACCACATATGGCAGTGAATCAGAAAAATTTATTCGATAATAAATAAGTTAAAACTTTAGGTAAAAATGAACAAATTATATTTAACATTAGTAGCAACAATAATTATTTTTACGGTGCTTGCTAGCTCATTATTCATTGTCAGTCAAAAAGAAACTGGTATAGTTTTGCAATTTGGTGAAGCAATTAGGGTTATTGAAAAACCAGGCTTAAATATTAAAATACCTTTTATTCAAAAAGTTAAGTTTTTAGATAAACGTATTTTAAATGTAGTTGCTGATGAAAAACAATTAACAGCATCTGATGAAAAAAGAGTTATCGTTGATGCATTCGCAAAATATAAAATAATTGAACCAGTAAAATTTATTAAAACTGTTTACAATTATGAAGGTGCAAATTTGCGTTTAAATAAAATTCTAGAGTCAGCAATGAGAACTGTTATTGGTAGATATCCACTTAACACCTTGTTGACTGATAAACGATCAAATTTAATGTTGCAAATTAAAGATATTGCGCATAATGAAGTTTCATCATTTGGTATTCAAATCATTGATGTTAGAATATTAAAATCAGATCTACCTACTGAAAATAGTGATGGTATTTATCAAAGAATGAAAACTGAACGTAATAAAGAAGCTAAGCAAATTAGGGCAGAAGGCGAAGAAGAGGCGGCAAAAATAAAATCAAAAGCTGACAAGGAAAGTAAGATCATTTTAGCAACTGCTTATATGAATGCTCAGAAACTTAAAGGTGAGGGTGATTCTGAGGCAGCAAAAATATATAATATGGCATATTCTAAAGATCCAAAATTTTATAAATTTTATCGCTCGCTAGCAGCATATAAGACATCCTTTGATAAAGATGATACTCAATTTATTTTATCTCCAAAAGCAGAATTTTTTCAATATCTACAGATTGGGAGATAGTCTAAATGAGAAATATCAAGATATTTACACTTAGTATTTTAGTAATATTAAACTTTGATATTACTGCATTTGCAAGTGCTCCAATTCAACTAACTAGTTATGCAGATATTATTGAGCCATTAATGCCAACAGTTGTTAATATCTATACCGTTAAACATGCAGATCATCCTGAGGGTCACAAAGCTATTTTGCCAGAAATATTGCCGGTCGATAAATTGAATAATTTTTTAGAGCAATTTAACGTACCATTTTCTTTTAATGAACTCTCAAATAGTACTAATACATTTGCGCTTGGTTCTGGTGTTATTGTTGATAGCGAGGGTTACATTATAACTAATGACCACGTTGTGGCTGGTTCGGATGAGATTTTTGTTAAATTATATGATAATACTGAAATGCAGGCAAGAATTATTGGCACTGATCCTAAAACTGACCTTGCATTATTAAAAATTGATGCTAAAGACAAGTTACCAAGTGTAGAATTTGTTAATTCTAATCAGCTGCGAGTTGGTGATGTAGTTATTGCCATTGGCAATCCTTTTGGTTTTGGAGGCACTGTTACTACTGGTATTATTTCTTCTAAAGGAAGGGATCTTGGTATTGATCAAGATGAATTAGTTGATGATTTTTTGCAAACTGATGCTGCAATTAATACAGGAAATTCTGGTGGTCCATTATTTAACATTGAGGGCAAGGTAATTGGACTTAATACGGCTCTTCCAGAAATTAGTGGTGGGACAAATATTGGTATTGGTTTTGCGATTCCGTCTAATACTGTGCAAACTATTATGCAGCAGTTAAAGGAAAAAGGGAAAATTAGTCGCGGCCGCCTCGATATAACAGTTCAGCAAATGACAACTGAATTGGCTGAGGCGTTATCGATTAACAAATCTGTTGGTGTTTTGGTGGTGAACACTAGAGCTGGTGGAGTTGGTGATAAAGCTGGTTTAAAACGTGGTGATTTAATCACAGAATTTAATAGAAATATAATTTTAAATTCTCGTAAACTTCAATTATTTGTAGCTGATTGTCATATTGGTGATGAGGTCACATTAACAGTAATTAGAGATAATAATTCAATTTCAGTTAAGGCAAAAATCGAAGAATTAGAGATGCAAGATGAGGAGGTAAATGATCAACCTGCAGAGGTATTCATTCAAAAATCTGGCATTACATTTAGTAATATTTTACCATCAATTGCTTATAAATTTGGCATAAATAACAATATGCAAGGTATTGTTGTTACAGATATTCAAGCACAGGACTCTAATCTAGATTTACAAATTGGTGATGTTGTTGTTTCAATTAATAAACAATCAATTACTGACATTGATCAATTCGGCAAAATTTATGAAGAGATGTTGGTTAATAAGAAAAAAAATGTGGTCTTATTAGTTAAAAGACAAAATTTAACTGTGTTCGTTGTTTTACCAGTGATCGAATAAAATTAAATGTAGAACTTCTACATTTTTCAAAAAAAATATGATATAAGTTTAACTTAAATTTATTTAATTCATTTTTGAAAAAATTAGGAGGGAGCAAATTATCATGAACACAATAGTTACACCATCACAAGATCAATCTTTATCAATTCCAATAGCAATATTAAGTTTTTATAGTTTCACTAACATTGAAGATACTAATATTTTATTGCCAAAAATTCTATTGATAACGAAGAAAAAATATGTATATGGCACCATAATTATTGCTCATGAAGGATTTAATGGCTCAATTTCTGGATCGGAAGAAAATATGAATTTAGTCGTTGAAGAAATTCAAAAAATCACTAATACTCGAGATATAAATATCAAAATAAATTATAGTGATATCCAGCCATTTTCAAGAATCAAAGTTAAAATCAAAGATGAGATCATTGC
>JAYUJO010000014.1:0-3173 GCA_043765215.1 Rickettsiales bacterium
AAAATATTGCAGGGGTAACTTTTTTTCAAAAAGATTTTAATGATGAAGATGCTGAAGAGTTGATAATTAATGCTTTAGATAATCAACTAGCAGATGTAGTCATGAGTGATATGGCAGCAAATACTACTGGGCATAGTCATACAGATCATTTGCGTATTATGGCTTTATGTGAAATGGCTGCCCTATTTGCCTTGAAAATTTTAAAGCCAGGTGGACATTTTGTTGCTAAGATTTTCAGGGGTGGGGCTGAGAGTGAGCTTTTAAATATCGTGAAACAAAATTTTAAAACTGTAAAACATTTTAAGCCAGATTCAAGCCGAAAGGAATCTAGTGAATTCTATTTAGTTGCTCTTGAGAGAAAGAAACTTGATTAATTTATTACTTAATTGATAATTACTAGAAGATTTATATATTATGGCAATAATCAAGGTGGCTTAATAAGTTTAGTTAAGCTATAATTAAAATAAATATTTGGTTTATTTAAAAATGTCGAGTAAAACACTAATCTCCTTCGATTATGCTATTAAATATTTGCTTCGTAATAAAGGCGATTATGATATTATTGAAGGTTTTATCTCGGCTCTATTTGCCTCTAAAGGTTATAAGTCAGTTAAAATAAATGCTATATTGGATGCAGAGAGTAATCGTGAATCTAAACATTTAAAAAGATCAATTGCTGACTTGGTTGTCGAAGATGCTGATGGTAATAAATATATTGTAGAAATTGAGCGCTCATTTACGCCAAACTTTATGCACAAAGCTTGCTTTAACACATCGCGCATCATTATTGATAGTATTGCTGGTAATCAAGACTACACAACTATCAAAAAAGTATTTCATATCAGCTTGCTTTATTTTGCTACTAAAAACATGGACCATGCAATATCGCATGGCCAAACCATCATTCATTCAATTGACACAGCGCATCCTATGGATGTTCGCATAGCTAATCAGGGCTGCATTATGTTTGAACATCGCAATATATTTCCTGAATATTTCTTCATCTCAGTGCCTATGTTTAATGATGTTATTAATCAAGAAATAGATGAATGGTTATATGTCATGAAGCACTCTGAAACTAAAGAAGGTTTTAAGTCACCTTATATGAAGAAAATAGATGATCGCTTAAATATGCTAAAAATGAGTGATGAGGATCGCAATGAATATCTGTATTACCTCAAAGAAGCAACTTATTCGCAAGACATTCTAACTGCTGCTAGAGCTGAAGGCGAAGCTAAAGGCGAAGCTAAAGGCATTGAGAAAGGTATTGAAAAAGTAGCACAACAACGTACTTTTGAACTAGCTATTAATATGCTAAAAGAAAATATAGATAATAAAACTATCACTTCAATTACTGGTTTATCTGAAAATGATATTTTAAAACTTAAGAATAAATTATAAAATGATATTAAAGCAAAACACTAATATCCTTCGATTATGCTATTAAATATCTACTTTATAATAAAACGATTTTGATATTATCAAAGGTTTTATCTCAGCTCTATTTGCCTCTAAGGGCTATAAATCAGTAAAGATCAATTTAAATAAGTTAAGGTTATTGTGAATCAAAAAGAATTAAATCAATCTTTAATAGATGCATGCCAAAGTAAAAATATTGAACGTATTAAAGTTTTGATTGAAGCTGGAGCAGATGTTAATATTAAAAGTAATGATTACACTCTTATAATGTTAGTATGTCATTATTTTGTCTATAAAAATACAGAAATCAGCACTAAAATTGAAGTTATTGAACTTTTGATTAATTTTGGAGCAAATGTTAATGTAAAAAATAAATATGGTGATACAGCTTTGATGATAGTATCTAAAGTATACAGTGAAAGTAACACTAAAATTATTAAACTTTTAGTTAATAATGGAGCAGATATTAATGTCCAAAGTGAACTATGCATATATTATCCATTAACATGGGCTATTTATCATGGCAATATTAAAATTGTTAAATTTTTAATTGAAAAAAATGCGAATATCAATCCTATATGTAATATTGTACATCCTCCCCCTTTAACATTAGCATGCCAAAAAAATCATTATAATTTAGTTAAGCTTTTAATTGAAAAAGGAGCAGATGTTAATAAACAAAGTTTTCAAAACATATTTAAATCTATTACCCCTTTAATAGTAGCCTGCGAGGAAGGTAATATTGAAATCGTTAAACTTTTAATTAGTAAGGGAGCAGATGTTAATGCATCTGGCGCCCGAGGCTATAATATTTTAACAAATGCATGTAAGTTGAATAATTTAGAACTTGTCAAAATTCTTCTTGCAAGTGGCGCAGATGCTAAGCTAGATAAACGTTATATAACTGATATCAATAATGAAGAGGAAACAATTTTTTCGCAAATACTTATTGAAATCATTGCTCATCAAATAATGCGAAGTGAAAGTATATTATTAATTATTTATGACGATAAAATTTTTAATGATGAGCAAATAAAATCAATTATTTTAAGATGTATTGAACTCTTTACACATTATAAGATCTCATTAAATTATTTTGAAAATATTTTAGATATACATAATAATAAATATATGCCTGATCAATTTAAAATTAGTTTGATTGAGCAAATTATTGACAATGTAGCAATTACCATTAAAGATAGTTATTATGAATATATAAATAGCGATATTTCATCATTACCAACTCATATTCAAAAAAAGTTAGAACAGAAATTTTCTTTAGTAATGAAGGAAAAAAATAGCTTTAACTCTTGCTGCGCAAGCATCATATCTGGAGTTTTTCAAATATCAAATGAGCCGTTATCGTCAATACCTTTAATTGAGTTACTCTTAAAATATAATCAATTTGATTCTGATAATGTTTATGCAGATGATTTTTGTAAAAAAATAAAAGACTTATTGGGCTTTTATCAAGAACAATCTCAGCTGAGCCCCAATGTTGTTTCCATTATTGAATCAGTATTAAATGGTGATACAATGACTGATGAGCAGAAGATGATACTAGATAGAGAAGTAACTCAATCAAATACTCATATAATCACCACGCAATATCAAATGATAATAGATGCTGGCTATACACAATGTGTTAAGGATCTACAAAATATAGAAATATTGCCGCAAGAACTCAAAAACATCATTTTGGCAAGTCAAAATCCTGCTAATAACTAACCTGAGTTCGACATAAGGTTAATGAT
>JAYUJO010000015.1:0-8317 GCA_043765215.1 Rickettsiales bacterium
TCTGAGCTTAAGAGATTAAGAATTGAGCAATATAAAATGACTCAAGAACAATTTGCTCAATTAATAGGAGTGCTGCTTGATACATATAGAACATGGGAACAGGGAGGGTATAAACCGTCATCACCAGCTCAAAGCTTATTACTTATAGTACGCGATTATCCTGATATATTTCTTAAAAATAGAGAACAATTTATTCAATTTTTGATGTAAATATTAAATTTATCAAATTTTTATTATAATCGAAAAAAACAGGAGCTATAAAAAATTGATGAGTGATCTCGTTCCTTTAGATAGTTACCTTAGTACCAATAAACAATTTTTAAAAGTAAGCATTATTTCAATGCATCTTGCGTATATTGCTATTCTAACAAATGAGCTGATATAACTTTTTTTAATAAAACAAAAACATTATTCGAGAGATACTCTTAAACAAAAGAACTTATCACATTGACATATTTGGTAAGCTGAGTTATCTTACTATATTATATAAAATTTTTGAAATTTAAATATGAGTGCAAAAGTAATTTTATCTTCTAAAGGTCAATTAGTTATTCCAAAAGAATTAAGAACTAAATTAAGGTTACATTTTGGTTCTGAACTGCTATTAGAACTGACAGAAAATAATAGTCTTGAAATATTTCCAGTAACACAAAACATAAGTAAATTTTTTGGTATGGGTAAAAACAAAGATTGCTCTCCTATGACTATAGATGATATTGATGAAGCAATTGCTATAACGGTTAGAGAAAATGATAGGTATTGATACCAACATACTAGCAAGAGCTTATTTAGATGATGACGAAGCTCAAGCTAAAGAAGCCAAAGATTTTTTATTAGCAAATTCTCAAAAAAAATCGTTATTTATCTCATCTTATGCTGTATTAGAATTCGCATGGGTTCTAAAAACAAAAAATTATAGTAGAAAAGAAATTTATCAAGCTATTATAATGCTCACTGATTCATCTGGGGTAACTATAGGTCAATTGGATGTAGTACTTGAAGCATTAGAAAAATATATAAAAGGCAAAGCTAATTTTGGAGACTATATGATTTTAGCCGAAGGAGAGAAAAATAAAAGTTATAAGTTTAAAACTTTCGATAAGGCAATTCAGAAAGAATTACCTTAGTTTATAACTTTAAAGCATTATTAATTGGATTATTGAGTCTGACCCTGGTTTTGAATAGTCTCCCTTTTTATAGATAAATATCTATAACCTGATTTTTAAACTTAAAAGCAAGTTATTATAAAGCTTTACAGACTTTTTCGGAAGAAAATCCGTTTCTCCGTTAGAACCCCGAGTAAGAAATATCTAGAGCCCTCTGAGCTTAAGAGATTAAGAATTGAGCAATATGGAATGACGCAATAATACTTTGCTCAATTGATAGGAGTACTTGATCGATACATATAGAACATGGGAACAGGGAAGGTATAAACCATCATCACCAGCTCAAAGCTTATTACTTATAGTACGTGATTATCCTGATATATTTCTTAAAAATAGAGAACAATAGATTCAATTTTTAAGGTAAATATTGAATCTATCAAACTTTAAGCATAATCGAAAAAAACAGGCGCTATAAAAAATTGATGATCGATCTAGTCCCTTTAGATAGTTACACCTAAATTACAGATAAACAACTTTTAAAAGTAAGCATTATTTCAATGCATCTTCCGTATAGCATTAGTGTTAAGACCAATTGCTTTTGGAACATCGAGGTTTTAGATTATTATGGATAAAAAAGAAGTATGAAGTTCTTGTAAAAAACTTCATACTTCTTTTTGAAATACTCTTTAATAGCTATCCGGATTAGATTCCATACCGACCGCTTCAACTTCTGAATTAGATTCACCAGCCCCTTCAACTTCTGAATGCCGTTCCTTACCAATATAGGAAGCATCTTCGGCGCGCATCTCTGGTTTTGTTGATGGTGGCGTTATCATAATATCTTCATCTGCTTTCATATCAGGTTTTCGCAATAGAATTACTGAACAAAAGTAATCCATTAAATTTAACTCTCCAATATCATTTTGATCTTGTGTTCCAAAACGTTCTTCAGCTAAATCAAATGGGCTAGATTTATTTTGATCTTTTTAGTTTAAGAAACTTGGGTATTTATCTACTATTTTTTTTGCAATATCATCATGTTCGTGCAAAACAGCAATATGTAATAAATTTTTTCCATCTAACGTATTACTAACACAGCTTGGATGTTCTGATAATAAATAATCTACTACTTCTGTTGCGCCACCATATATAGCTGAATGTAATGGTGTCCATCCATTTTTATCATATGCATTTAAGAAATCTTGATGTTCTTTTATTATTTCTTCTACAAGATCAATATGATTATATAAAGCAGCAATATGAAGTACGTTTTTACCATCTTTTGTTGTAGATTCTATAAGGTCTGGTTTTTGTTCTAATAGAAGATCAATTGCTTCAGTTTTCCCAGCATAATAAGCAATATGAATAGGATTTCTTCCTTGATCATCATATTCTTGGAGTAAGCTATAAAAAGAACTACTATGATCTTTTTGTATTAATTTTATAAAATTTATCCTGTCATATAAACAAGCTACATGTAAAACGTTGCCTCCTTTATCAGTATGGTAATTGATTCTATTGGGATGCGATTCGTCTAAAATTAACTTCTTAAACTCTTCTATATTATCATCATATATTGCTTTATGCACATGTTGCAACCCATTTTCATCATATTGAATAGTTTCTGTAGGAGCAGCAATTACAGAGTTTCGTTCAGCCAATATTTTTTGTTTTTCTGTATCATATTTAGACTTCTTATCCATGTGATCCTCTTCTAATTTTTTCAAATCTTTCTCAAGTTTTGCTATTTTCTCATTTTTCTCTGTAAATTTATCTAAAAATCCATTCATTTTTTTAAAATTGATCTTATTTATAGGTTCTCTCTTAGCTTGCTCAAGTAAACTATATTTACTAATCAAATTTAGAGAACTATTAGATAATTCTAAATCAGAAGATTGTAGGTGATTATATAAAACTTCATCAAATAATCCTAAATCTGTATTAACTTTAGTAATATTTGATAAATGCTTTATAGTTTCTCTTATTTCATTCTCTATATTATCAGGATTATCAGGTGATACTGAGGCTTCAATTTTTTCAAAATTATTTTTTATTCTTTGCGCAATTTTAAAAGCAATATCTATACAATCACGCTTCTCTTCTTCTTGTTTTGATTGATAAAAAACACCATCTTTATATTTATGCTGAACATCTTGCACCTTAATATGCTTAATATTTTGTGCTTTGAGTTGTTTATCTATTAAAGCATCATTGATCCACCCAACAAACTTATTACTAATTGCGCTATTATTTGGATCAATTAAATATAGTGTATAATTAATTTTAACAACACATAATGTATGAATTTCTGAATTTTTTCTATTAAATATATCCCATAGAAATACTCCATTGCCAGTATTATCATCTAATGCTTCTTGCAATGAATTTAGCTCCAATTTGTTAAAGCTAAGAGAGACACCAACTGATAACGCCTCCTCATCACTTTTATCACTTTCATCCGATAACATCATGTAACGTTTAACAACTACCTCTTCTTGTTTTACCTGCTTAACAGTGTATGTGACAGAATAGTTGTCTGAAACTATTTCTCTTTGTACTCTAGGCGATAAACTTCCAGATTCTTCATATTTATTTTTTGTCATTTTATTATTACTCATAAATTATTGTTTGCAATTATTTATATTAAACAATACAAAAATAATAATCAACCTAAGATTGAAAATAAAAAAAATATTCTAAACTAATATAATTGTACTTATTTATTTTATCCTTAGCATTTTTTTCTTTTTTTTAGTTGCTTTTAAATTTGTTTAATATACTCCAAGCCTTTATTTTAAGAAGTTTTTTTATATCCATATCTATAATATGATAAATGATTCATACTTCTCCATATCGCTATATTTTCTGCTGGCAGATCATAATTTTAACTCTATCTCAGATATTGCAAATTAACCATAGGTATATTTATCAAGATAAAATATAATGAGCTAAAAAAAATTTAAAAGGCTATTACTCATCTTCAGAAAGAATAATATCATTAATATAATCTATTTTTGTAATTCATAATCCTTATCTTTCACTATCAAAAGAACAGCTGACTTCTTTTTTATTGAGGCTAATAGCTTTTTACAATCTTTCTATATTATTCGTGTAAATAATTGCCTGGTTTCTAGCTCTATAAATTGCCACATAATAAATATCTGATCTTATTTTATAAAATAATGGTCAATTATATTTATAAAAAATAATAGAATGTTATGTTATTACTTATATATTTACATAGTATTAATGTATTAAATAAATATTAGTAATTCACGCAATTACCCTAGATTTTATTGTGACAAAAACAAAAGGACATATTGATGCTTTGTTTTCTATTATTTTACCATGGTAATATAAAAATATACTCGATAAATAATCATAAAAAATAACAATAATAAAATCTTTTAAATAGTATCTTTTATTTGAAGATTTAGTCCATTTTTTTGCTCTTGAAAAAAAATGGGTGTTGCGCACGTTGTGTATATATTTTTTTAATTTAATTTGAAATTAGTTATAAAAATTCTGGATACTAAGTTTGAATAGTATATATGTGTTACAAACCCTCGTTTTTGTCTCAGTATTTAAAATGATTTTTTACTACTTTAAACTTGACTAATTGTGTGTTATAATATATGGTCAATATCTAAGTGTCTGAACTTTTGTCTTTAGTAGGTTATGACACATTAAACATTAAAGAGGTAAAATATGTTAATAGGTTATGCCCGAGTTTCGACAATTGATCAAAATCTAGACCTGCAACTTGATGCTTTAAAAAAAATAGGTTGTGAAAAATTATTTGAAGATAAAGTTAGTGGCTCAAAATCAGACCGTCCTGGTTTAAATAAAGCATTAGAAGATCTTAGAAGCGGTGATACTCTTGTTGTCTGGAAATTAGATAGATTAGGTAAATCTCTTCGCAATCTTATCGAACTAATTAATGATTTGCATGCAAAAAAAATTATGTTTCGCAGTCTTCCGGATGGGATTGATACCTCAAGTCCTATTGGCCAATTTTTCTTTCATGTTACTGGAGCATTTGCAGAACTAGAACATAATCTCATTAAAGAAAGAACTACCGCAGGACTAAGCGCCGCAAGAGCTAGAGGGAGAACAGGAGGTAGAAAGCCTTCTTTAAATACCAAACAAATACAAATGATGCTGAAAGTTTATGAAGACAGATCAGCTTCAATTAATGAAATATGTGAACAATTTAAAATTAGTAGAAAAACCTTCTATCGTTATCTTGCTAGTTCTAAAATTGAAACTTAATAATTTTTCTTTTAGGTTTCTTAAGTTAATATGATTATTACAACATAGATCACCTCTTATTTACTCTTATAAGAGTTTTTTATTAGTTTAATCGTAACTAGATAAATTTGTCCGTTGGGTATATTATTGCCTCTAAAAGTATCCTAAAATGCCTTTCTCTTGATTTTTAGAAGTTTTATGAATATGGTTATTTTTTTATAAAATACAAATAAGCGTCAATATTAATTAGTATTAAAGAATTATAGTTAAAATTAAATAATTAATAATTGACAATGTAACTTTAATATATTAAATTATCTTTGTAATTATATTAATATAAAAGACATATTGCAATGGATAGTATAGAGCAAGCAGATACAGATGAAAATCAGGCTTTAATAGCTTTAAACTATACGGATATAGAACAAAAAATACCATTATTTGACCTTTCTAATATGATTAGTTCAAATGAACATTCATTTAGTGAATCAGGTTCTATCACTCCTTCTACTATAAAAGGTAGCCTTTATACTGATGATATTTTAGCCAATATAATAAGTGAAGTTGCAGATAATCAGAAAAAATTCCTATTAAAGGAAATATCTGATATCAACCTTGTACAACAAGAAATATTAACTCAACTTGAGCAGTTAAAGAAAGGGGTAATTGAGCAATCTAAAAAACTTATTGTAAGTGCTGAAAGATATCAAATAGATGTTGGAATATCGCAACTAGATTTGAGCTCTATAACTAAGATACAAACAGATATAGATAAAATAGTTTCAGAACATAATAAAAATGCTGAACAGTTATCAATCTTAAATAGCATTGTACAAAGCATCAATAAATTTTCTGCAGCTAATAATACTGGAATAATTTTAATTAAGTTATATCAAGAAAATAAAGGGATGGATGATTTTAAAGAATCCACTGAAGTAAAAAGGTTTACCCTAGTAGCTGAGAAGCTCAGTCATTTAGTAAATCAACCATTAACTAACAATATATTACACCCTATTGAAATTATTTTATTTAAAGAAGCTATAAATACGCTATTTGCACAGGAGGGGGTTTCTAGTGGAGTAGTTTGCGATATTTTTGTTAGAAAAAATAACAAAATACCTGTAACTCAAGATCCAGATATTGTAGAGATCCATTCTGTAGTACTTTGGAAAGAATATAATGATGGTGACTCAAAATTATATTTAATTGATCCAAGTAACCCTGATTTTAGCTCTGATCTGATAGATCAGATTATATCTTTGAATAATATAAATATTACTCAAGGAGTAGAAAGTAAGTTATATCAAGCCGCCCAAAAACAAAGCATAGGTAGAGAAAAAGCCCAAGCAAGAGATTGCATCGATATTTCAGTTAAAATTATTTTAGAACTTACTTATCAAACAAAAGTTTTCCCTAATAAGTTAATTAATATGAAATTTAAAGATACTTTTTCACAAATTTCTTCGGATCCCGCTTATGCCGAACATTTACTTAATAATAGTATTAAGCAAATTAGAGAGTTTACTTCAACGTCAGATGATTTAAGACATTTAGTTTTACAAGTAGCTCGAAATAGCAATCCTAAATGTTTAAGTAAAAAATCTTGATAATTAAAATTAATAATAATATAATATTTTATATGAAACTAACTATAGGATTATTATGACAATATTAGTAAATCATGGAACTGTTTATGATATAACAGAACCAGTTGAGAGTAAAAAAATAATTTTGAGTAGAGAAGATCTAGAGTATAAAATTGCTATTAGTGCTAGAGATGGAGAAAATTTAGATCTTATAAAATTATTTGCTAAGGGAGCATTTTCTTCATTATTAGATAATTATAGTGATTTAGTAAAAAAAGCTATTAATACAGCTTATTTAAATAATCATCCTGAAGTTATAAAAACTATATTTGAATCCAATAAAGAATGCTTCAATTATGTATCTAAATATGCATTAGGATATAGTGAAATCGAAGATATTCATAATCAAGTGACAGAAGCATCTTCGTTAATAGGTGATTTTGATAATTTGTTAGAATAGTTGCAAGTTATTACATCTATTTTGAATTAAAAATATATTTTTATTACTTTTCCATTCACACACTTCATGGTATGGAGCCTATGAAGATAAAATTTAAACTTTCTTACGTTCTTTGTAATAGCTAGTATATTTATCAAGCAGATTCTTTATCATATTTTGATATGAAGTATGATGTTTAGATGCTTGAGATTTAAAAAAGTTTACGCTATCTCTACTTAATGAAATAGTAATTTTAATGCTATCATCTTTAAAAATTAAATCTTCTATCTTTGGTAGAAAGTCATTTATTATTTCTACCTCTCCTATTTCTCCTTCAGTATATCTTATTTTCTTTTTCATAGATTTTTTTACCTTTTCTCCAATAACCTGCACCAAAAATTCTTATAATATTTTTTCTGTAAACAAAACGCACAGTCATAATATTTTCTTCTATTTTACCCAAACAAAAATATCTTTCTTCGTTGACGCTGTGATCTAAATCTTTAAGAATTATTCGATTAAAATCTAAAAATGCTTTCTGCGCTTCATAAAAACTTATTTTATGTTTCTCTATATTTATTAGATTTTTATCTTCATCCCATTCAAAAGAAATTTGCATGTTTATAATATCAAGAATAACATAATAAATATTTTTATATGGTTAATTATACATATTATTTATTTAAGATACTAGTTATATTTTCTTAAAATAAAAAAATATAACTAATTAAAAATGTTAATGTTAGACAATAATTTGATAAGTAAAAAGTAAAGCTATGCAAAGCCAGCGCAAAAGTCCATTAATCGTTTGCGAGCAACTATATAGTAAATTAAGTTAAATCTGCGGGGAGAAGAATTTAGATAAAGCGTCATATAATTTATCAAAGTTGTTTATTTTATCTTTAACCCATCTTTTCATATTGGCCCAAAATTTT
>JAYUJO010000016.1:0-3145 GCA_043765215.1 Rickettsiales bacterium
AAAGCGAAATAGATCAAAGTTCAAAGGAATAAATTGTTTTGTTTGATCAAGTAGATCTCTTCTTTGATTAGGAGCAATATCTTGATGGTCTAACATTAATGCTAAAGATTTAGTTTTGTTTCTAGCTAGCTTAATCAAATCAGCAAAAACAGATAAAGGAAGAGTAACGGATACCACATTAACATTGTTCATACCAAAATGATTTACTGATCTTTTTATCGATAAATAGTTAAGAGACTCAAGCTTTGCCTGAATATTAAATATCCTACTACGAGAAAGCCCGAGTAAATAACCAATTTTAGAAGCAGAGAATTTAACTTTAGAACAAGCATAAGACTCAGTATTTAGTTTATTAGCTGAAATTTTCCAAAATTTAAAGCTTTGATTATAAAAGTCATTGACCAAATAATAGAGTTTTTCATTTGGAGATAATGAATCAGAACTAATAATATGATCAATTAAGCAGCTATTAATTGCAATAAAGCTAGGTAACTGAGTAATTGATGGTAAATATGTGGTATCATAGATACAATTTTGTTTGGTATTTTCAATTAAAGCATTATTCATAGTAATTTTTATCCTCTTTTTGAGGCTAAAATCTTAAAAACACTTGCTTTTCATACCAAAAAAAGATATAATATACATTACGAAGTTGTCGAGACTTTTTAAAATATATCCTTATATTTTTGGTGTTGAAGTAACATTGGCCATAGTGTTTTTGTTGCTTTAGCACTTTTTTTATTTATACAGTCGTCAAAACTTGATAAATATAATTTAAACGCTTTAAATTGCGTTTGCAAGAAAAAAGTTGCATTTAATTTAAATTTATTGCATTATAAATCGGTATTCCATAAATAAGTATATAAATAATAATGCAGAGACATCAATTTTCTTTTTCACAAGCCATGCTTGCCATGATGGGAAAGACTTCTCCCTCTACTATTTCTAGATTAGCTTCTAAACTTAATCTTAGGAATAGTGAAGAATTTGGTCCTCATAAAAAATATAATTTTGATGAAAGTAGAATCCTACTTAAAGAAATTGTATCTAAAGATTTGAGTATAGAAAAAAAGATTCAAGTATTTTTTAATTTTAAAGGTGGTACAGGAAAGACAAGTTTATGTCATCAAATGACTGTACATATGGCTCTATTAGGATTTAAAGTGCTTGCTATTGATTGTGACCCACAAGCTCATTTAACGTATGCTTTAGGATTTCCTGAAGAGGAAGATAAAATAACTTTATATGATATACTAATCAATAAGTTACCAATTAAAGAAGGAATAAAAAACATATATCCGGGCGTTGATGTTATTACGTCAGATTTATCTCTTACTAGAATAGAATTACCTTTAAGTCAAACCACTAATAGAGAAAAGTGTTTAAAAAAAATAGTTGAACCACTTAAAAAAGAGTATGATTTTATATTTATAGATACAAATCCTACCATAAGTGTCTTAAATCAAAATGCTACTTATTGCGCAGATATACTAAATATAGTTTGTGAAACTCAACCCTTTAGTTTAAAAGGATTGGAAATATTGGTGAAAGAATTAAATGAATTTTCAATAGCCATGGAACAAGAAATACTATACAGAATTATTCCAAATAAATATGAATCTAAAACAGCCACTTCTCAGGAAGTCTTGGGTAGTTTATGGCATGATTATAAAGATGTAGTGATGGAAACTATAGTAAGAAAATGTGAAGATATAAATATATCTGCAAAAAAGAGGCTTCCAGTGTGCGCATTTTGCAAAAAAAAATCGATTGCTTTTGAAGATATGTGTGATTTGAGCTTGGCAATTTTAGATGACTCTATATATAAATTAACAAAATTACAAATTTAATATGAGAATTGATCAAGCTAAAACAAGAGATACTTTTTATAAGAAAAATGACTTTGCATCTAAACAAAGAGTTAGTGTATATTCTGAATCTTATAAAGGAGAATATTATAATATTGAGGTTAATAAACTTATACCTTTCAAAAATCAATCACGAAAAGTATTCGATAAAAAAAGTTTAGATGAGCTAGCATCAACTATAAAAGCGCATGGTATTAGACAGCCACTTACAGTTTTAGCATCTGAAGATAATGAAGGGAAATATGAGATAGTTAGCGGAGAACGTAGATGGAAAGCTGCAATTTTAGTTGGCTTAACTAAAGTTCCATGTATTGTTTTAAAAGATAGAAATTCTGCAGAAGAGATAGCGCTAATTGAAAATATTCAAAGAAAAAATTTACATCCTCTAGAGTTAATGCAGGGGTTTCAAAATCTTCTTAATAAAGGTGTATGTAAAAACCAACAGGAAATTTCTGATAAGTTAGGTATTGCAAGAACTACTGTAGTTGAAACGTTAGGTTTAAAGAATCTTCCTGAGTCTACTCAAAGATTTTTATTAGAAAAGAAAATAAAATCTCGAAAATTATTAAGGCATCTTTTAACGATACCAGAAAAAGAGCATCACCAAATTATTTGTAATGAAAGTGAACAAAAGATAAAGCCAATAAAAGAAAAAATTATTCACAAAGAAAAGATACATAAATTAGTTTCAATTTATGTGCAGTCAAAAAATATTATTTTTAAAGAGAATAGTTTTTTTGATATTACAGAAAAACAAAAAAAAGAAATTAAGAGCTACTTGTTAGAACTATTAGAAAAATTATAATTAATATATAGTGTCGCCATGGCGACACTATATTGTCTCAATATATTTGCGGTTCTATTGAACCTGAAAATAATAATGAGTATAAATTTTGACCCTATTTTATTACTGTAACGAATCTAGCTTTAGTGTACTCTATAATTTGTTTGCGTTCAAACTTAGCAGAGGCATGCAAACAGGGGATAAAATTTTATACATTAGACTGATTATATAAAGCATTATACCATTACAATGATAACTAATAAAAGATTTAGAAAGTGAAATTTATCCAAATATTCTTAGTTTGTATGTTAACTAGTTGTACGGTAAAACAAACTTAGTCACTTCTTATAACCAAACTATTATTGAAGAAGAAATACGAATTGATACACTTGTAAATTAGGTGGTTCCAAAAGACTGGACTAAAAAATGAGGTAAGAGAGATATAAAATTGATGATAAACCATTTAATTTAATTTGTCAAAATACACTTGCTC
>JAYUJO010000017.1:0-3127 GCA_043765215.1 Rickettsiales bacterium
CAACTTTTGCATATGAAAAGTTTACAGGCGCAGCTATTGAAGCAGCAGCTGGAGCAGGTGACGGAGCTGCTGGTGCAGCTGGCAATGATGCGGTTGGCGAAGATGCGCCTGGTGATTTTGCACCATCAACAGTTTCGGCTCCTTCCTTGATTTTGCCAACAATTTGGCCAACGGTAACAGTCTCTTGCTCGGGTGCATCGATTGACTCAAGCACACCATTTGCCGAAGCACTGACCTCCAGAGTCACTTTCTCAGTTTCAAGTTCTAGTAATAGTTCATCAACTTTAACAGCATCGCCTGGTTGCTTATACCATTTAGCAATCGTTGCCTCTGACACTGACTCACCAAGTGGCGGGACTGTAATATTAACACTCATAAATTTCTCCAAAACAAAATATTTCTAATTACTAAATTTAATTATAGCTTACAATTTTTATTCCTTAATTCCTAAAGCCGTATTCACTAACGATTCTTGTTGTTTATTATGTACAGATAAATAGCCCACTGCAGGAGAAGACGCCTCTTCTCGACCTACATAAACAACATTATTCTTCTTAAGATTTTGTAGCACCTCATTAATATGTGGTCTAATGAATTTCCAACAACCCATATTACGCGCCTCTTCTTGACACCAAATAAAATCTATTGCTTTGCTATATTTAGCAACTATCTCGGATATGATGCCTGCTTCAAACGGATAAAGCTGCTCTAGGCGAATAATTGCTATATCCTTAATTGAAGCTGAGCGCCTTTTGTCCAAAATATCATAGTAAACTTTACCAGAACAAAAAATAACTTTTTTAACTAGTCCCACATCAATGTCTGAATCAATTTCATTAATTATTGGTGAAAATGATGTATTTTCATCTAAATCTGAAAGCGAAGACACTGCCAATTTATGGCGAAGTAAAGATTTTGGTGACATAACAATTAATGGCTTGCGTATGTTGCTCGTTACCTGGCGCCTTAGTAGATGAAATATAGATGCTGGAGTTGTTGGATAAACTACTTGTATATTATTCTCAGCACATAATTGCAGGAATCGCTCAATGCGAGCTGAACTATGCTCTGGCCCCTGCCCTTCCATGCCATTTGGTAATAAACAAACTAAACCACTCATACGCATCCATTTAGTTTCAGCTGAAGATATGAATTGATCAAAAATAATTTGCGCTCCATTGCAAAAATCACCAAACTGAGCTTCCCAAATTACTAATTGCTTAGGGCTGACTAATGAATAGCCATATTCAAAACCAAGTACACCATATTCCGATAAATTACTATCAGCCACTTCAAACAACGCCTGATCTTTAGATATATTATTTAATGGCTCATATATAGAGTCATCAGTTTGAGAATGAAGCACTGCATGTCTATGAGAAAATGTTCCCCGCCCTGAATCTTGACCTGTCATACGAATTGGAATTTTTTCTGATAAAATCGTTGCAAATGCAAGTTGTTCAGCCGTTGCCCAATCAATAGGCGAGTCCTCTTGAACAGCTTGAACGCGAATATTAAATAATTTTTTAAGCTTAGAATTAAGCGCAAATGATTCTGGGATATTGCATAAATCCTGAGTTAGTTTTTGTAAAATAGTTTTTTTAACTCCGGTACTAATAGTCTTTTCATTAATGCGACCAAAACCAGACCATAAACCATCAAGCCATTGAGTTTGCGGTACATATTTTTCAATCTCGCTAAATTCAATATCTAATTTTGCTTTAAAATCTGTTTGTAGTTGCTTAAAATAGGCAGCATCAATTACGCCAAAGTCTATTAGCTGCTTTGCATATATTTCTGCTGGAGTTTGTTTTGCCTTAATAACATTATACATCACGCTTTGTGTATACATCGGCTCATCACCTTCATTATGGCCATATTTTCGGTAACAAACAATATCAACAACCACATCCTTGCCAAATTTTACTCGATAGTCACAAGCTATTTTAGTAGCCAGCACTACAGCTTCAATATCATCGCCATTAACATGAATGATTGGAGCTCCAACCATTTTGGCAACTTCCGTGCAATATCTTCCAGGTCGACCATCTTTAGCATTAGCCGTAAAACCAATTTGGTTGTTAATGACTAAGTGAAAAATACCGCCAACATCATATGGCTTAAGTCCAGACATAACAAGGCTTTCAGCCACCACGCCTTGACCACAAAATGCGGCATCACCATGAACTAAAATACCAATTACACTAGCGCGATCACGATTTAAATGATCTTGTTTGGCTCTAACTTTTCCAGCAACAACAGGGTTAACAGCCTCAAGATGCGAAGGATTTGGCGTTAATGAGAGGTGAATTGATTTGCCATTAGCATAAGTTTTGTCAGATGAATATCCCATGTGATATTTCACATCACCAGAAATATTTAAATCTTTGGAAAATGCACTATTACCCTTGAATTCGCTAAATATTGCCCTATATGGTTTTTGTATCACTTTAGTCAGAGTTGATAGTCTCCCCCTATGCGCCATGCCCAAAACCATTTCTTTAACGTCATGATTACTCGATTGCTCAATTACTACATCAAGGCAAACAATTGATGCATCACCTCCTTCAATTGAAAAGCGCTTAGCCCCAGGGAATTTTGTATGAATATATTGCTCGAATCCATCAACTTCAACTAAATCTTTTAAATATCTCTTTTTATCATCAGTACTTAAAACATAGTTAGTGCCAGCATTTTCCATTTGCGCATAAAGCCAGTTTCTTTCATCTATATTTTCAATATGAGTGAATTCGGCTGCAATAGATTTAGTATAAGTTTTTTCAAGTAAATTCTTAATATTTAAAAGTGTTTTAGACTCAGTATTATTTATCATATTTGATACATCCACCACTTCATTTAAGTGTTCTTCGCTAAAACCATAATCTTCAATATTAAGCTTAAGATCATTATGAGTTTTTCTAATCTCTAAATTAAGGGGATCTAGATTAGCAAGATAATGACCATGCTGACGATAATCATTAATCATAAACTTTGCTCTTAATGCATTTTCCAAACTATTGTTTGTTGCAATGCTCATTACCGCATCAAGCTCATTTGTAGGAGCATCTTTGATAATAATTTTAGATGTGCTCTTTAATGACTCACCTGATTGTTGCTGATTGAATAA
>JAYUJO010000018.1:0-8239 GCA_043765215.1 Rickettsiales bacterium
ATTGATTTTCGGTTTCTCTTTTCATTTATATATTTTTGATGAATTTTAATCGTATTTTAAAAAACATTATCGCAATTATTATTATTCCTGCAACAAAAAAATGATTTTAAAATTTTATTATTTATCACTCAATATAGGAGTTTGAGACGTATCATTGACATCCTGTTCAGATTCCACTTCAATTAAATCTGATTTAGAAATAAATACTTGAAGGCGCTTGAGTGATTCTTGATTCTTTTTTAAACCACCTTGAATACCCATTGAACTCAATTTTCGGGCTTTGGATAAGAAATTACTGTTGAATGAAGCCGCAAATTTATCGTAATGATTAACAGCATTTGAGATGCTATTGCCAAGTTTTAAAGAATGCTCAGTCATGGTGCCAACTGAGCTAATCAGCTTTTTAACTTCTTCAATAATTTGTAAATGATTATGAATCATCATTTGTTCCGAAATTTGAAATTTAGCAAATGACAATATATTCATCAGACCAGATGGGCCAACAGGAAGAATATTAGCCTTCCAAGCATTATATAGGAACTCGTTATCTGCTATATGTATTTTTTCGATAGCATGCTCAGATGGAACAAACATTAAGGTGACAATATTAGTTAGTGAAATTTGTTTACCTTGCATGTTTTTTTTAATGGCCTCGGCATAATTTTTAGTAGATAGAGACTTTAAATGTATATTCATTGTTCTAGCTAGATTTTTCAAATCATTTTGGTCATCTACAAGAAACTTAGAAGCCTTAGCATCAACAACCATTAAACGATCATTAGGCAAAAATATAATGCAATCTGGCCTTAATATTGAGTGTTCACTATCTGCTTGAATATTATACTGCATGTTATAATCTATTTTAGAGCGAAGACCTGATGATTTTAGGATATTCTCAAGGGTAATTTCAGCTAAAGATCCAGCGCCAGATGGAGATAATAGGGCGTTTTTAATGATGTCTACTGTGTCTTTTGATTGAGTAACTTCTTTGTTAAGTGAACCAACTATGCTGACTATTCTCTCAAATTCCTGATTAAATTTAGACGTAGTTTCCTTAATATTTTGTTCAGATAATTTTCTACTTTCAAAATTCTCTTTTTTATGTAGATCAATTAATTGTTTGGATAAATTGTTGCCTAAGTCAAATAAAACAGCTTTTGCACTTTCATTTGACTGTATTTTTAAGTTATTAAATTCTGCAATTAAATGCTCTTGATATTTTAATTGACCAGATAATTGCTCAATTTGATGAATATTATCAATTTTATCATTCTCAAAAACTTGATTTTCAAGTTTTAATTCGTTCAATTGTATTAAAGTGAAATCTAGTTGAATTTTTATTTTGATTCTACTGTAAGCTAAATATAAACAAATAATGCTCAAAAAGCCTATAATCGATGCTGCAATATATAATACCATAATTATTACTTTATTCCTAAACTGTCCAAAAAATTTCGAAGCTCTTGCCTTGCAGCAACATGGGATATGCTAAAAGATTTATTAAAATTAGCTTTTTTAAGATCAAGTAAGGTCAAGCCAACTGGAAATAACTCCCTAAATATAACACGTTCACTAAAACCTGGGGCAATTTTAAAGGAAATTCTTTTGGCAAGTTTTTCTAATGCTTGTAAAACATTGCGTTGATTAGAAGCATTTAAATTACTTAATCGATTTCTAACTACAATCCAATTAATTGATGACCCATCTCTTGATGCTTTTTCCATCTTCTGCTCCCAAAGCATTTGGCTATATATAGATGGGCTAGCTATATTATTATCATCATCATTAAATTTAGCCATCACATCTAAATCGATAAAACTATCATTAATCGGTGTAATTACGGTATCTGCATATGAATGAGCAATTCTTGAATAGTTAGTATGGCTTCCGGGCGTATCTATGACGATATAATCAACTGATGCACTCAACGCCTCAGTCATTACTTTTTGAAAAAAACCATGCTCTAATTTGTTTTTCTCATCAATCGAGTCATTAATTACATTAATTAAATGAGTATGAAAAGGAATATCCACTAGATGACCAGGATTTTTCTCGTTATATTTTATTCGATTATTAATATAAGAAGTCAGCGAATGTTGCCTAGAGTCTGCATCAATACTTGCAACTTTAAAGTTTTTATCAAGTAGTCCCACAATTAAATGCATAGAGCAGGTGGTTTTACCAGCACCACCTTTCTCATTGCCTATAACAAATATATGTGGTCGTTTATTTGGATTCATAGTTATCTAAAACAAATTGATTCAATAAACGAACGCCAAAACCAACCGCTCCTTTAGGGCAAATAGGATTTTTACCCATTTTGTCCCAAGCAACTCCAGCAATATCAAGATGCGCCCATTTTACACCATCATCAATAAAACGCTGCAGGAATTGAGCCGCAGTTGCACTGCCAGCTGCCCCTTTTTCACTGCCAATATTAGCTATATCTGCAACAGTTGATTTAATCATATTGTCATAATCCTCATGCAGAGGTAATCTCCAAAGCTTCTCATTAGTAGTTAATGATGACTTTATTAATCTGTTTGATAGTTCATCATCATTTGAAAATATTCCTGCATAAGTATGAGCAAAAGCAACCGTAATTGCGCCAGTTAAAGTAGCAAGATCAATTATGCATTCAGGTTCGAAATTTTGTTGTAAGTAGGTCAGGCAATCGCATAAAACTAATCTGCCTTCAGCATCAGTATTCAACACTTCAACTGTTTGTCCAGACATTGATTTAACCACATCACCAGGTCTTTGCGCGTTGCTGCCAGGCATATTTTCAACTAATCCAATTATGCCAACAACATTAACTTTAGCGCCTCTTAAAGCTAGGGCTTGTATTGCTCCAACTACAGCTGCAGATCCAGCCATATCATGTTTCATATCATGCATGCCAGAAGCCGGTTTAATTGAAATGCCCCCAGTGTCAAAAGTGACTCCTTTTCCAACAAAGCAAACTGGTTTTTGCTGTTCACCACCACCATTATATTTCATTATAACCATTTTTGATTCCTTAGCAGATCCTTGTCCCACGCCAAGTAGAGCGCCCATACCAAGATCACGCATCTCACGCTCACCTAAAACGTCAATAACAATACCTAATGGCTCTAGTTTTTCAATAACCTGTTCAACATATGATTCTGGATATAAAATATTTGGTACTTCGCTTGTTAAGTCACGAGCAAAATAGACGCCTTTTACTACAGCTTTTTTACTCTCAAACAATTTATAAATTTCATCATGATTCTCAATAATTATATTTACTGATTTTAGGGCATAAATATCTTGCTTAGCAGTTTTTGTAAAATATTTATCAAATTTATAGTCAGCAAGTATAGCTCCACTTGCCAATAAAGTCGCTACCTCTTTATCACTAAAGTTTCCTATATTATTTACTATTATCCCAACATTATCAGCTTTTACGCTTTTTGCAGCGCCAGATATTTTACTGCCCAATTCTTCGATTTGATATTCAGCAATTGTATCAACATCACCAATACCAATAATAATTATAGTTTTAATCAAACCATTTTTATCAGTAGTTGTTAACAATACAGTTTGCCCAAATTTTGCTGTGAATTTATCAGTATTTTGAATAGTCTTTGAAATTAATCTACTAAATTTCTGGTCAATTTCCATAACAAATTGATTCATTTGCAATTTATTATTAATTAAAACTGCAATAGATTCATTTTCGTATAAATCTTTAGTATCAAATGATATATTAAGCATTTTTCCTCTATATGTAATTTCTAAAATATTATATATAAGTTAGTCCTTGATTGCTCAGTTTGCAAGAGATTTAGCAATTTAAATAAAAAAAAATTATAGAATTATTTTATGGACATTGATTGTAAGTATTAGTAATTTATATAAATAAATTGAAAAAATTATTATTTAATATGACTGAAATATATTCTCTATTATTTACTGATATTTTTACTAGTAATATAGTATTTTGTTTTAATAGTGAAATTGCTATTGCTTCTATGAAAGTTTTTAATTTACATAATAAATTTCATATAATTATTATTTCTATATGCGCATATTTTTTAGCAGCATGCTTTAATTACTTTTTTGGTATGACATGTTACAAAATTCTTGCTCCATCAACTCAAGAACAACCACATAAAAATGATAAAATTATTCAATTTCGCAATGGTCAAATAATATATATTTTATTGATGCTTAGCGGCATTCCTTTTTTTGGTAAATTTATTATTCTTATGGCTGGATTTATTAGACTTAATTTTTTTAAAGCTATTTTAATTTCCATTATCTCTAAATTAATTTACTACATATATTTTGTGATGTTCTAATGACAATTTTTAAAGTAAGCAATAAACATAATTTTTTAAATGAAGTAATGGAAGTTGCTTTAAAACTTTATAGCAATAATTTAAGTAACTTAAAAATTATTTTGCCCAGTGGTATTACTTGTAATATATTGCAAAAAATGCTAGTGAAAAAATTAGGCTCATGTATTTTGCCTGATATTATTTCATTTAGCGAAATTTCCTTAGGCAGTGAAGAGATATTTAAAATTCCTTCAGATCAAATTGGCAGTATCAGTCGTTTAGAGGAAAAAATTACTTTAGCTGAAGTAATTTATGCATATAAGAAATTAAATTATGATCAAATGCAATCTCTAAGACTGGCCCCAGCACTTGCTAATTTATTTTATGAATTAGAAGCAAATGATATTAAGATTGAGGATTTAAAAGATTTACCAATTTTGGATCAATCAGAACATTGGTTTAAAATATATGATTTTCTTATTTATGCCTACCAAAATTGGCAACAAAAAATTATTGATTTAAAAAAAACATCACGAGCTTTATATCAGAAATTAGTATTTGAACTTGAATTAAATAATATTAAAAAAAATCCAGAAAAAGGCCTGATTATGGCGGGTGTTTGTGGTAATGATTTAATGAGCAATAATTTTATTAAAGAAATAACTAGACTTAATAATTGCCATATTATTTTGCTTCCCTATCCCAATGAATCATCACAATTAATTCAAAACAAAGTCAATTTTTTGCCAAATATTTGTAAATTAATTCAATTAGTTGAAGAAAATTGTTTGCCAACAGAAATTATAAATAAGTGGAATGATTCTATTCTCGATAAATTAATTGTAAATTCTAAATCAGTGACATTATTAAACAAAATTAGTTATATAAAATTTACTAATATTTTCCATGAAGCCGAATATATTGCCATAAAATGTAGTCAAATTATTTCAGAAAACTCTAATAATAAAATTGCCATCATCACTCATGATCAAAAAACAAAAGAACAATTTGGTATATATTTAGAAAAATATAATTTAACTTATCAAGATCAATTTGGTCATAATATTCTGCAAATGCCAGCGATTACATTTATCATATCACTTGCAACTCAAATATTTTGTTCATTTAATTTAAAAAGTTTTTTCAGCTTTCTTTCTCATCCAATAATAAATTGCAATCAAGCTCTTGAACTTAAAAAAATTATTCGTAAAAAAAACCGATTCGCAGCTGATTTTAAAATTATTGCTGCAATTGTTAGTGAGAGCCAAAATTCAGAATTAATTGATTTTTTTAATGGAATATATGATTTAATTAATTCAAAAACTGACTCTATTAATTTTACTGATATTTGCAAAGAAATATTAAAAATAGCAGAAAAATTAGTGCCAAATATATGGGCGTATAATCAAGACATTGTAGATCCACTAATGGAACTTTGCAAATTAGAAACTGATTTTCAAATTTTGGATAATGAAAACTTTCCAGAAATATTAAAGCAATCGCTTAATGGCGGCAGAGTATTTATTAAATCTATTAATTCAAATATAATAATTGCAAATCCGGCTAGCATAACTTTAATCAATTACGATTATGTATTTATTACTGACATGAATGAAGATAGTTATCCCAAAAGCAATGCATCAAGCCCTTGGATTAATAATACAATGCAAAAAAAGCTTCACTTGAGCGATAATCAATCAAAGATGGATAGTTCTTTATATGATTTTTATTTAAATATGCAAAATAAAAATATAATTTTAACGCGAAGTAAACGAGATATTACTAATAAAAAAACTTTACCATCTCCATTTATTTTGAATTTGAAATATATATTGGGAGATCAATTTAAGACATTAAGTGCAAAATTAATTGCAGATCCTAAAAACTTGAACGCATTATCTGTATCTGCTAATGCTAAAAATTTTCCAAATATTATATATGCAACAGACATTGAAACTCTAATTAGAGCGCCATATAATTTTTATTTGAAAAAAATATTAAAATTACGTAAAATCGAGGAAATTACAGAATATCCAAATCTTGCTGAGTTTGGTAATTTCTTCCATAAAGTAATTGAAGATTATACAAAACAATATAAATTTTTTTCTAAAGATAAAAAACAACAAATTATTGATATTGCAGATTCGATTTTACTTATTAGTAATATTCCTCAATATAGTCAAAAAGACTGGAGAATTAAGCTGAATATTATGAGTGAGGAGTTAATTGAGTTTGATGAAATCCGCCGCAACAATTCAACTTTAATTTATAGCGAAATAACAGGTAGTCTTGATTTTGTTATTAATGGACATAGTATAAAACTTAAAGCCATTGTAGATAGAATTGAAGTTAATAGCAAAAATGAAGCAACTATCATAGATTTTAAAACTGGAGCAATACCTTTGAAAAAAGATATTTTATCAGGGTTATCGCCGCAAATGATTGTAGAAGCAATTATTTTATCTGAAAATGGTTTTGGATTTAAAGCTAAATTAGGTAAAATTATTTACATAAAAATTAATAGTAATAAGCCATATATAACAATGACTGAAATGGTCATTTCGCCTGATGAAATATTGCGACATAAGCAAGGGCTAATTGATTTATTAAAATATTACATTACTAATATGGAATTTCCAATTGAACATTCCTTGATGAAATATGACGATTATAAGCATATTGCAAGAAGATTATAATTTAATCAATTATTTAAATGTGACTTTTATTAATTAGCCAAATGTAAATCACTTTTTTTGTAGAAATTAAACAAAATTAATTATTTATTGAATTCCTTATCTAAATGTTATAAAAATCATTGACTTAACTATTAAAATAAATTAATTTAATTTAAATAAATAGTATTAAGTGCAATTCACATATATTTTAAATAATTTTTTGAAAATTTCATGAAAGATA
Organism: Rickettsiales bacterium; assembly: GCA_043765215.1. Classification (GTDB taxonomy): domain Bacteria; phylum Pseudomonadota; class Alphaproteobacteria; order Rickettsiales; family Rickettsiaceae; genus Megaera_A. The sequence continues at coordinate 7,221 of JAYUJO010000018.1, forward strand.
ATAAATCGCAATATCAATCGCAAGATCAAGATCAAGCACAAACACAAGCTACACCATCTCCAAATATAACAGATTTATCGTCTCATGATAACTTTGTTAATAGTTTGATGAATAATTTAACTAATAAACCATTGGAAGTAGCAAAAAGAGCTAATATAGCTTTTAATGATATATCAAGTAATACAATGTATAGATTTTCTATTGATGGATCTCGTATAGCAGGTTATAATATCGCTGGCATTGATACTGATCATTTTGTTTTATCTATGCTAAAAGATTACTCCTCAAGAGGATTGGATAGATTCACTTTTATTGATGTTGGAGCTGGGCACCATGGATGTGCAATAAATGTAACTCAATCTATTAATCAAAACAAACATTTATTTCCTAATATTAAACATGTGGAAATAATAAGTTTATCAGGAGATAATTCTGATTCAACTCAAGAAACTATTGGAATATGTAGGTTATCAAAAGTTGCTGGGTTTAAAATTGAAGAAATTGGCAGATGGCTTTCACCATCTGAGGAGTTCATTGAAACATATAAAGATTTAATTGGAATCAAAGAAAATTGTAATAAATTTTTAAAAGATTTAAATTTTTTTTCAAAATTAATTGATAATACTCATCCAGCAGTTATAAAGGCAATATTAACTGAAGAGGATATATATTTAAAAGATTTTGAAAACGAAAATGAATATGTTTTAGCTCTTAAAGAATTTGAAGATAAATTAAATGAAGTTCAAAATTTTATTAATATATTCAATCAAGGCTTTCAAAAATTTACTAGGAATTTAGATATTGATTTAACATTAAACTTTGAAATTTCAACCAATCTTGAGATTAAAGATTTTTATATACAAGTACAAATTATAATTGAGAATTTAATTAATGATATTGATGACTTAAATTTTGCTAAAGCTTTAAATATAAATCCAGAACGAGATTTAAATAAATTATTGTTATTACAACAATTTGATTTACCTCAAAATGCTGATTATATAACATCTTCATGGTGT
>JAYUJO010000019.1:0-3113 GCA_043765215.1 Rickettsiales bacterium
AACATTTGAGTTTTACATGATAGAATAGTAAATCTAAATAATAATCCTCGCCCGCAAGCTCCAAGTGGTATTGGTTACCAATAAAAGCAAAGCCTTGCCCTAATTCCAATAAAAAATTCCTGATATGGTCGATTAATTTTTCTTCCAACTCACGCTCATATAACTTTCCCGAAATATCCAAAAACTCTAAATTATACGGATCCTTAATAATACTTGCAGCTAAATCTGATTGGGATGACGGCAATGTATTTTGGAAATTATTGATACTCTTGCCGTCGCTTGCATATAAATCACTCTTAATTTGCATTGATAATACGTTACGAGACCATCCATTTTCTATAGTTTTATTTATGTACCATATTTTTTGATCTAAGCTATCTAAACTATCAATTATGACGCAATTATGGCCCCAGGGAATTTGTGCAGCAGCTTGTTGCACAATTGCTTCGTCACAATATTCATCAGCAAATCTTCTCATGTATTTTAGATTTCTAGCACTCAAACCCTTCATTTCAGGGAACTCTAATCTCAAGTCTTTTGAAATATTATCAATAGCTTTAGAGCCCCAGCCATCTTGCTTTTGCCGCGAAAGAATTTGATTACCTATATTCCAATAAAGCATTATCATTTCCTTATTAACAGATAAATGAGCACGCACGCGAGCCTGTGATATCTCACGTTTTAAGTTCTGCAATAATTCTAAATAGTTGTTATCTAATTCTGTAGTCATTTTCTTATCATTTTAATTTAATGCAACAAGCTGCTGCGTAATTTTAAATTTATTTTTTTTTATACTATAAATTTAAAATATAATCAAACATATAACTTAGAATTTTCATACACCAATATCTTTTAAATGATTTTTTTCTTTGTTGATTTTTTCTTGGATATAACTAGTCAGGCTCCTAGCATCATTAAAGTGACTAACATATTCCGAGCTCATATATTCAACAATTGATACATTAATAATGCCACTTTTTTTAAACCAAAAACCTTTAGGCCAAACAATGCCAGCATTATGGGCAATCAAAATAATTGGTGTATTAGAAATAAGAGCTAATTTAGCGGCACTAGGTTTAAAATTAACATTGCGTTCAACTTTAACTCTAGTTCCTTCAGGAAAAATTATTATGGACAGACCTTGTTTTAATTTTTTTTCTCCCTCTTCAAGAATTTGTGTAATTGAATTATTATTATTACGATCAACTGCAATAGGATCTAATAACTTCAAACACCAACCAAAAAAAGGAATATCAAATAATTCTTGCTTAATTACCCACAAATGTTTTGGTATAATTAATTGCATAAAAAAATTTTCCCAAAATGATTGATGATTAGATAAAACCAAGAATGGCTTACCATCTTTAGGCAATTTTTCAAGACCAGTGATTTTAAATTTAATGCCACAAATTATCCACATTAAATAAATGAATATATAAGAAAAAATTACTGAAAATCTATAACGAAAATTATATGATAATGAAAAAATTTTTATAGGTGCACAAAATATAATAAAAATTGCTGTAATTATGAAGCTAACTATTGTATAAAAAGTAAGTACTCTAATTTGCCAAAACATGTGCTTTACAGTATAAAATTTCAAAATAAGTGCCTATTTTAATTAATTTTAAAAAATTTGATAGTCATTTTTATAAATATTATTTTAAGAGATAGTTATGAAGAAAGTTGCAGTTTCAGGAATTCAAACTAGTGGTGACCTGCATTTAGGTAATTACTTAGGCTCAATTAAAAATTGGCTTAATATGCAAGATAGTCATGATTGCTTTTTTTTTCTGGCTAATCTTCATTCAATTACGGTTGATCTAAATCCAATTATTCTTAATAAATCAATATTAGATGCAGCTGCAATTTACTTAGCTTGCGGTATAGACCCAAATAAATCGACATTGTTCTTGCAATCAGATGTAAAAGAGCACGCAGAATTAGCTTGGCTTCTAAATTGCGTCACTCCAATGGGATGGCTTAAAAGAATGACCCAATTCAAAGATAAAGCAGGAAAACATCAAGATAATGCGTGTACTGGTTTATTCACTTACCCCGTGTTAATGGCTGCTGACATATTATTATATAATGCAGATGTAGTGCCCGTTGGTGATGATCAAAAACAACATCTTGAACTCACGCGAGATATAGCTGGAGCATTAAATCGTAAATTTAATAAGGAATTACTTAAAATTCCATCTCCTTTAATTCAAGGACCAGCTACTAGAGTAATGAGCCTTAGAGATGGAAGTAAAAAAATGAGTAAGTCTGATCCAAGCGATGCCGCCCGCATAAATTTACTAGATGATTCAATTACAATTGCAAATAAAATTAAAAAATCTAAAACTGATAGTATTGAAAATATAACTTATCAAAATGATCGTTTAGAAGTTACAAATTTAATCAATATTTTTAGCGCATTATCTAACTTAACAGTGAAAGAAATCTTAATAAATTATGAAAATCAAGGTTTTAGTGTTTTTAAGTCAAATTTAGCAGATCTTGTAATTGAGCATTTAAAACCAATTCAAGCTGAATATTATAAAATTATTAAGGATCAAACTTATATTAAAGATGTTCTAAAATTAGGGGCGCACAAAGCGAGTATTATTGCTAGAAAAACTTGCGATAAAATTAATGAAAACTTTGGCTTTAACTTTTAGAACAAATATTATTAAAGATAAAAGATTTTAAAACGCTCATTTAATTAATTTTATTTTAAGCTAGCTATTTATAAAAGCTTTTATATTTATAATCATAATTAATTAAATTTAATTTTACTTGAACTAAATTTTCATTAGAAACCATCGTCACCTGATAACATAGAGAATTGATCTATCACATCATGTGGAAAAAACATCTTTAATAAATCTTTGTCTTGACCAGTATTAACAGCTTTAAGTAAATCATTTACAGCTGCTACGGAATTCCTTCGATCATAATTATGATTTTTATATCTTTGACTATCCACCACGGGTTCAGAATTTCTAGCTCTTAAATTTATTGGGGTTAATACATGAGTAGGTATAGGTGTCATGTGATGCACAGGACTCATATGAAGTGTAGGAGTCGCCTGTTGCGCAGGTGTCATGTGATGTGTAGGCGTTGTA
>JAYUJO010000020.1:0-8179 GCA_043765215.1 Rickettsiales bacterium
TTTTTGCTATTCTTAAAAACAAATCTTCTTTTTCTTATGATTTAATTTAATTTTTTACTTGACTGTCAATACAGTATCACTTTATGGGATAGACTCATTAATAAAATCATTCACCAAAGAGTTTTCCGAATCAAAATCAGAAATCTTCAATAACATGTTAACTTATTATAAAGTTAAAAATATAAAAGATTATGATCTAGGTTTAATTTCTGAATTACCTCCAGAACTACAATTTAATATTTTTAGTTTTGTAGATATTTGGGATATGCATAGGAAATTTATATCTGATGATGATTATAAAATGTTATTTATAGTTCAATCATTATCGAAAGAAAATTTTGAAATACTATTTAATCATTACATAGATTCTGCAATGAATGATATTGTTGAAATCGAAAAAGAAGATGCTCTATCAGATTCTAGGATAAGTGAATGCATTGATCCCGATGTTAATCATGATTTTGGCCCTGATGTTGAGAATCTCGGTAATATTATTGAATAATATTATCATTTATAATGTGAATTTAGTTTTAGCTTTGCTTTAACTAAACTCACATTCATATATCTAAATTTGGCAAATTAGCACGTTACCCTTAACTTCTATTACCTTCAATTGATCACCAACCTTAGCATAATTATTATCATTAGATATAAATTGTGCATTCATAACAGTTCCAGACCAAAATACTTGACCCATTTGATTAGGCTGAATTTCGTGATTAACGACAACAACGATTGAGCCAATAATATTAAAACTAGTTTTGTTTGATTGGTTTTTATTCTCATATAAAGATTTCATTGGGCGCCATAATATCAACAACCATAATAAAGAAGAAATTCCTAAAATAATAATTTGATAATTTGATGTAATAGGAAAATATTGTAATAATAAAGCAGTTGTAAAAGAACCAAAACCTATAAAAATTAATCCCATACCTGGAATTTGCGTAAATTCAATTAATATTAAAATTAAGCCTAGAAATAGCCATAATTCGATTGGATATGTTGAGATAAAATTAAGCATTATTTTTAATTATGATAACTAATTGATTAAATTATAGTTTAATATAATTTAATAATAAGAGTAATAATCTTATACTGCAACCATTATTAGCAACATTAATTCTATATCGCTTTCTCTTTTAAATAGGCAATAACATTTGCGATATCTTGAGGTTTACTCAAACCTACAAAAGTCATTTTAGTACCCGGGAGATATTTACTAGGCTTATTTAAGAAATGGTATAAATTATCGTCATTCCAATTTCCACCTAAACTAGCCATAGCTTTTGAATAAACAAAACCAGCCTCTTGCCCTCTTGGTCGATCATGAACTTTCCATAGATTCGGTCCAACTTTATCGCCACCACCTTGCTCAAAACTATGACATGATGCACATTTTTTCACAACTTTAGCGCCTTCTTCTGCATTAGCAGTGGCCATTAATGTTGGAATATCAACAGGAATTTCTGCAACAGGAGCGCTATTTGCCCCTTCTTCCACGCCTTCTATTTGATAGCCACGTGTGGCAATATCTAATTTTGGTTTATATAAAATATTTGAAGCTAGACCAACTAGCATTGCAATTAAACTGGCCAGCAATATTGAAGCAGCAATTTTATTAAGCTCTATCCCAGACATATAATTCTTAAATTATTTAATATATCAACTTAATTCTTCCAAGTTCCAACGTGCTCTTGGACAAAAACCCATATCATTAATTATACCATTTCTTAATCTCTCAAGTCCAGCAAAAGCTATCATGACTGCATTATCTGTGCATAATTTTATTGGAGGTGCTACAAAATTATATCCAAATTGAGTACAAATTTGATCCAAACTGCTTCTAATTTGCTTGTTTGCTGCTGCTCCTCCCGAAACTACAAATCGTTTTGTTAAATTGGGATCTAAGCATAAATCTTCATATTGTTTCATGGCAAATTTTGTTTTTGAGACTAATACATCACAAACAGCTTGTTGAAAACTAGCCGAAATATCATATCGATCCTGGTCACATAAATCACCAATAGAATCAACTTGCATTTTTACCGCAGTTTTTAATCCTGAAAATGACATATTAGAGTTTTTCTGATTAATTATCGGTCTTGGAAATTTAAATCTTTTTGGATCACCTTTTGCAGCTAGTAACTCAATGATTGGCCCTCCTGGAAAACCAAGCCCCATGGCTTTTGACACTTTATCAAATGCCTCACCCGCCGCATCATCAAGTGTTTGTCCCAGTATTTTATATTTCCCCAATGATTCTATGGCAACAAATTGACAATGTCCGCCGCTGACTAATAATAATAAATATGGAAACTCAACATTATCAGTGAACCTAGCAGTAAGAGCGTGTCCTTCTAGGTGGTTAATAGCTATAAACGGCTTATTAAGAGTGCTGGCTAAGGCTTTACCATACATTGTGCCAACAATGACTCCACCAATTAGACCTGGTCCACAAGTTGCAGCGACTGCATCAATATTACTAAAATTAAGTTTAGATTGCTCAAAAGCTTGATCAATAGCACGCTTTATATTGGTAAGATGAGACCTTGCTGCAATTTCAGGAACAATTCCTTGATATAAAATATGTTCCTGATCTTGAGTTATAACTATATTGGAGAGAATATTGTGATTAGAATCAATAATTGCAGCAGCAGTGTCATCACAACTAGATTCCAATCCTAGTATTTTTAAATTATATTGCATTAAATATATGATTAATAAAATAGAAGATATCTAACTGATTAATTGGCTGGTTCATATCAATTTTTTCGATCATATCTTTTGGAATATAATTCATCACATTACTAATAACTGCAAAATATAAATTTTTAGATGGTATATATCCAGACTCACTACGTATAGCAACCGCATTACCTGCATGTTGATAAATAACAGTGCCATTGCTAAGCTCAGTTATATATAATCCATAACCTGTTGAAGTAATAACCCCATCAATATTACTAATTTCATAAAATTTACTCGTCATTAATTTATATGACTCATCAGATAAAATTTTGCCTGAATGAAGAGCTTTATGGAACTTTATCATATCCTCAGTAGAAGAAATTACCCCACCATCTGCATATGGAATCATGATAGATGAAGCTTTAGCTGGAGTAAAAACTGGTTTTTTTGTACCATTAGGTGTTACAAAATAGCGAAATGGAAATTCAGTTTGCTCTGGAGTTTTTTGATATTTAACAGCAGACTCTAGAGAAATTAATTTAGTATCAGACATATCTAAAGGATCAAAAATCTCTATTTTAAAAACTTCTGCTAAATCTAGGCCTCTTATTTTTTCAATCATTAACCCTAAGAAAATAAAATTTGTATTACAATAATAATGCTGCATACCAGGCTCAAAAGCTAGTTCTTTACTAGCTGCAAAGTTTGCAATATCTTTTTTAATATCAACATATTTTTTTGTAATATCAATTGGTGCTGCCATGAAATATTCCGGCAATCCACTTCGATGCGTTAATAAATTATGAATAGTAATTTTATGCGCCCACTCAGGAACTATATTATTTTCCCATATACCACTTTCTGCATTTAAATGAGTTGCGATAGTATCATGCACATTGATTTTCTTTTCATCATTTAATTTCATAATAATAAAAGCAGTCATTGGCTTAGTGCCTGATGCTATTGGCATGATTTGAGTTGGTTTTAATTTTTTCTTAAGTTCTTGTGAATAAAATCCACTTGCACCATCTATTATCGTTCCTTTGTCATCAGCAAATTTATATACACCATTCATAAAATGAGATGATACATATTCATTTACTGCTTTTTTCACTAAATTTCTATCAGAAATGCCAGCAAATGAGGTCGTGGCACTAATAATTAGCGCTAAAATTAATAGATATTTTTTCATAGTTATATAATATTTAAAGTTTATTTATTTTTAATTTTTGCTTTTAAAGACATTCATACAATTACCTTATATGAATGTCAATTTACATTTAAATTATAGCTTATCAAATAAATTATTCAATCTTTTTGAGAAAGATGAAACATCATTAACTGGCTCTCCTTCAATGATACAAGCTTGATCATGAAGCAAGTGAACTAATTCTTTATTTTCATTTTCTTTGGCGTTATCCTTTAACTCATTATTAATTTTAATAATAATTTTATGATTAGGATTAATTTCTAAAATTTTAGCGCTAGTTCCAAGTATTTGTTTTTGTTCTAATAAATATCTTTCCATACGAATATCCATAGAACCATCAGCCACCACTAAACAAGCTGGGCTTGATGATAGTTTTTTAGAAATCTTGACGTCTTTAACTAATGAACCAAGTGTTTCTTTGAAATATTTAAGCAATTCTGGAATATCTAAATTTTCATCTTTAGAATCTTTATCTTGTTCTTTTTCATCTTTATTATCAAGATCAATATCGCTTCTAGTAACCGATTTAACTTCAATTCCTTTGTAATTTCCATTAACATTAACCCAAAAATCATCAACAGTATCGGTAAATAACAATACATCGATATTCTTTTTCAAGAAACCTTCAATTTGCGGATTATTTTTTAATTTCTCAGCATTGTCACCACTTAAATAATATATAGTTTTAGTTTCTTCTTTAATATTTTCAATATATTCATCTAGACTAATCATTTTGTCATGAAGTGCACTTCTAAATACACAAACTTCAAGAAGTTTTTCATGCTCATTACTAGCCTCACATAATCCTTCTTTCAATACGCCACCGAAATTATGCCAAAATGACAAATAATTATCAAAATCAGAATCTTTCTTTTTCTTTAATTCAGATAAAACTTTTTTAGTAATTGATCTTTTTATTTTTTCTAAGATTGCATTATGCTGCAAAGTCTCACGGCTGATGTTTAGCGGTAAATCATCTGAGTCGACAACGCCCCTTAAAAAACGCATATATTGAGGTACTAGGTCAATATTTTCGTCTGCAATGAATACTTTTTTGATGTATAATTTTACTCTGCATTTACGATCAGGATGAAACAAATCAAATGTTTTTGAAGTTGGCACATATAATAAATTAGTAAATTCAACAACGCCCTCATTACGATTATGAATGGTAAGCCAAGGCTCATCTATTGCATGAGATACACTTTTATAAAATTCCTGATATTGCTCTGCAGTTATGTCTGACTTAGATCTTGTCCAGATTGCTGAAGATGAATTAACTTGCACTTCTTGATTATTTTCATCCATAAAATATATTGGCACAGCAATATGATCTGAATAGCTTTTAATTATATGTTTAATTCTAAAATGATCAACAAAGCTTTCCTCACCATCTTTCACATGCATAACAACTTCAGTGCCTCTAGTAAATTCACGATCAGTTTCATCAATAACATATTCGCCCTGTCCATCTGACTGCCAAGTGTAAACCTTGTCTTCACCTGCTTTTCTTGATGTCACATTAATTTGATCAGCGATCATAAAAGAGGAATAAAATCCAACACCAAATTGACCAATTAATTGATTGTCTTTTTTTCCATCACCAGATAATTGTTCAATAAAACGTTGTGTTCCCGATCTAGCGATAGTCCCTAAATTATCATTTAAATCATCGCGATTCATACCAATTCCGCTATCTCGCACTGTAATAGTTTTTGCCTCTTTATCAACAGAAACAGTAATTTTGAAATCACTATCACCGCCAAGTAAATTACTATCAGTTTGGCTTAAGAATTTTATTTTATCACATGCATCTGAACTATTTGAAATTAGTTCCCGCATAAAAATTTCTTTATTTGTATAAAGAGAGTGAATCATTAACTGTAGAACTTTACCAATTTCAGCATCAAATTTTCTTGTTTCTTGAGTCATTATAGAACCATTTTTTAATTATATATTGTTCATATAGTCATGATTAGGTCAAGTTTAAATAGGCTAAATAAACTTTTTTCATATATTTATAATTAAAACTTTAAAACTAGATGTGAGTCCTTTAATTATAGTTATATTAGATTTTGGTAAGTTAATTTCATCCGCTAAAAATTTAATGATCATTTCATTGGCTTTGCCTTTAAAAGCTATTGCTATTACGCTAATTTTTAAATATTTCTTATCATTAATAATTACAAAGCCATCAATAGAGTTTTGCTTTGCTCCGGCATTAACTTTTAAATATATTTTATTATTATTTATAACATAGTTTTTATTAAAAATTTCTTCCATATGCATAAGTAACTTGCCAAGCTTTATTTGTTATAATATACATAACTATTATTTATTAATAAATCTAAAATTTATGCTGAGATTATTAATGTTGTTTTTATTGGACTTTATCTTCAGCGCAACTACTGTGCTTGGAGTTGTCGATAGAGAGATTAATGAGTCAGATAAATGTGCTAGATTATTTTCTCATTTTGAAAAAAAATATAAACTGCCAAAAGATATTCTCCATTCAATTTCGCTTCAAGAAAGTCAAAAAGCTCATTCGAAATACAAATTAGGGATTGTATGGCCTTGGACAATTAATGTTGAAGGCAAAGGCTATTATTTTAAAAGTAAATATGATGCGATTAATTTCACTAAAAAGCAAATCGAACTGGGCATAAATAGTATCGATGTAGGTTGCATGCAAATTAATTTAAAATATCATCCTAATGCTTTTGAGTCACTCCATCAGGCATTTTCTCCAATTAAAAATATTGAATATGCTGCTCAGTTGCTCCGAAATCACTATGAAAATCATGGTAATTGGCATGTAGCTGTAGGTTACTATCACTCAGCAACAGCTGATAAAGCTTCAAATTATCGCAATCATGTTAAAAAAATAAATAATAAAATGAAAGCTTATCGAGAAAATTTGGCTCAATATTCATCACTTCAGTTTAAAACTAATACTCGTATACTTGCCAGTAATATGTCTGTAATTAAGGCTAAAGGTACAAATAAAAATTCCAATGGAATTAATATTAGTAATATAAAAACTCATGATTTATTTCGGCGCGTTCAGTAAAACTAGATGTTTAATATATTCAAACTAAATAATAATCGACAACTTGCTAAAAAATTCATTCAAGAATCGCCTTTTCATCAATTTTTAAGTGATGATTTAATAGATCGCATTGGTCAGATTAATAAGCAATTTAATAATATTTTGCTTATAAGCCCAATTTTAGAATTAGAAATTCAAAATCACTTTAAGCAAAAATATAGTAATTGTAAAATCACTTCTACAAATATATTTGAAACAAAAATTTTGCAAGATAATGAATTAGAAAAATATGATTTAATTATATTTCCATTTGGTTTACATTGGCTAGATGATGTGCAATTTTTTTTAAAGCAAGTTCATAATATATTAGAGCCAAATGGGTTTTTTATATTTAATTTTTCTGGTGGTGGAACTTTGAATAATCTTCGTATTACATTAATTGAGCTTGAAACAAAATTTAATAGTAATCATTATCCACATATTTCACCTTTTATTCAATTTCAGCACATGACTCCGCTTCTTCAACATGCTGGTTTTAATGAAAATATTATTGACCATGAAAATATTGAGCTTGAATATAATTCACCTTTGAAACTAATGAAAGCATTAAAAAATTGCGGTGAATCTAATGCGCTGCAAAATATAGAGCCATCAATAACAAAGTTAATGTATGAAGAACTAAAAAAAGAAGAGAGTTTAGGCTTTATTGATATTGTCAACTTGATTACATGTGTATCATCACCAAATAAACAAAGCGTTAAATTATTTGATAAACGATTTCTTGATTAATTACTAGACTGAAGTTAATCAAGCTTTCTCTATAATATCATAATTAATTTAAAATAAACGACTCATATTATATAAATGAGCTGTTGATCTGTTCTTTTACTTGCGTGCTAAATATTTTTTATGCTATCATCCACTAATTGAAATAGTAATTAATGAAAAAAGATATTATATGCAAGAATTTGATTTAGTAGTCATTGGAAGTGGCCCAGGTGGATATACAGGCGCTATTAGAGCAGCCCAACTCGGCATGAGAGTTGCCTGTATTGAAAAACAAAAAACACTTGGTGGAACTTGCCTCAATGTTGGTTGTATTCCATCTAAAGCATTACTAAATTCATCTGAAAAATATCAAGAAGCCAAAGAACATTTTGCCGATATTGGCATTATGACTGATGTGAAACTTGATCTTACCAAGATGCTTGCAAAAAAGGATAAAGTAG
>JAYUJO010000021.1:0-8020 GCA_043765215.1 Rickettsiales bacterium
TTTATTACCTTCTTCCTTAAATCTATACTATATGCTTGCATTTTTAACTCTTTACTATCACTCTTTCTATGCTATCTCAAGTTAATTTACTATAACTCACGCAAACTGTATATTAATATGCATACAGCATTCGAAGTAGAGTAAAGCAACTCTTCATTGCGCGTGTAATCCTTTATAAAAGGATCTGAAGTATGTTTATCACCATGCACTATTTTAGAACGTTCATCGTATAATTTTAATATTATATCGTCAATTTTTCCATCAATATAAATTTGAGTTATATCAATTAATTTGGGAATATTAGTAATTAGCTGTTTTTGTTTACTTAAAGGCCTTTTTTTACTGGGTTTACTTACATATGGTTGAACAAACAAACATTCTAGACCTGCAACAGCTGCTAATAATCCCGTTTTAATTGTAGTTTCTTCACAAAATAAAGTTAAATAACAATTTAACGCTCTGTTTATATTAGTATTATGATTTTTTTTACTTACAGAAAATATATTAAGTTTAATAGCCCATTCCCATACCTCTACTAATTCAACTTTTTTTAATTTATTGAAAATAATATACGACACATAATTATTCAATGAAGTAAATTTAAAATTTTTTATATTAGGAAGGGATAAACCAGATTCTTCGCAAATTGTCATGCGATTAATAAATGCACAATTTGCTGATACTGACCCAGGAATAGCAAGATTCAACAATGCTATCATTTTACCAGTCATTGAATAAAATAGATCTGTATATATATCAGTTGCAGTTGTGATTATAGAAAATTCATTATTTTCATAAAAAGAAGCACTAATTACATCCCAAATTCCATCTTCATCATCTTCTAAAGAATTATTATAATTTTTAATAAACTCATCACTTATTTGAAAACTACTTTGTAAAGTTAAGCACTCATATACCCCATGAGAATTGAAGTGCTCTTCTAAGAGGTACGATCCTTCTATATCATACGTCATATGTTTTAAATTAAAATAATATTTTAACATTGATGGGAGATCTGAATCATCAGCAATTCCACAATAGGTAACATTAACTAGAATATTTGAGAGGCCTAATTCTGTAGCATCTATGTAAAGATCTACACTTTCCAAATATTGTTTTAATAAATTGCTATCGTTTGTTCTATCCAAATCTGAATTAGGGATAGGAAGTAATAATTCGTTGATTGGAAGAGCCAATTTAAAAATATAATGTGTCATATACTCTGTTTAGTTCGTATATTAGCGAAGTATAAACTAAAAATTGATATAAATATATACTGGTGGAGCCACGGGGAATCGAACCCCGGACCTTTTGAATGCCATTCAAACGCTCTACCAACTGAGCTATGACCCCATTATTTTTTTGTAGTATATAAAATATATGTTTTTTTGCAAGGTGAATTGTGCTATTTGATTATCAAAATAATAAAATTAAATAATCTGTCGTGTCAGAAATTTCAAATAATGATCAAATTTATCGTAATAAACTAAATAAAACTTTTGCCAGGCGCATAGGTAAGACACTCTCTGATACTAATAAATATTTATTATCAGAAGTAATGCCCAAATATATTTATGATAATCAGAAAATAAGCGCTGATCAAAGGGAAAAATATTTGGAAATTGGTTTTGGCATGGGTGAGCATATCATGCACCATATTATAAATAACCCAAATGCGCTATATATTGGGGCAGAAGTTTATTTAAATGGCGTTGCAAATTTTTTAAAGGTAATGAGTGATTTTGATAATCAGAATTTCATGCTATGGCCCGATGATGTTGATCTAATTTTAGATAATATGCCAAGCAATAGCTTAAATGGTATCTATATATTATTTCCCGATCCGTGGCATAAACGCAAATATTTACCAAGACGTCTTCTTAATATATCTAGACTAGCTAAAATTAAAGATAAGCTAAAAAATGGTGGTTTTTTGTCATTTGCTTCTGATATTAGTGATTATTTTTCACTAGCCTGTGATCTTTTATTACAAGATGAAGATTTTAAATGCAAAAATAATGATTTTTTACAAGCCCATGCGGGATATATAGAAACAAAATATCATCAAAAGGCAATTATTGAGGGAAGAAATCCCCAGTTTATTACTGCAATTTATAATAACCTTAAAGGAGGTGGTTGATTTCATTTCATAATATTTGTATGATCAACTAAATTTTTAATCTATTTATGTTAATTAACGAGAAAATATATGAATCAATTTATTGGTAAAGCCGCCCCTGATTTTATTGCAAAAGCTGTCATGCCTGATAACAGCTTTAATAATGAGCTTAATTTGAAAAAATATTTGCATAATTATAAAGGAATAATTTTCTTTTATCCTCTTGATTTTACGTTTGTTTGTCCATCTGAAATCATTGCTTTTAACAATAGGCTAGGTGAATTTTCATCTAGAAATACTAAAGTGGTGGCTATTAGCGTCGATTCACATTTTTCTCACCATGCTTGGAAAAATATGCCAGTTAATAAAGGTGGTATTGGTAATATTCAATTTCCATTAGTTTCTGATTTGAAAAAAGAAATTGGAAGTGCTTATGATGTCTTAAATGAAGATGGAGTGACATACAGAGCGACATTTTTAATCGATGAGAATTTTAACATTAGACATTATCTAGTTAATGATTTGCCACTTGGCAGAAATGTTGATGAAGCGTTAAGAATGATCGATGCATTAGATCACCATTCAGCTCATGGTGAAGTTTGTCCAGCAGGCTGGCAAAAAGGAGATCAGGCAATGAGTCCAACTCAGCAGGGTGTTTCTGATTATTTAACTTCAAATGCTGATAAACTATAAATTTTAGTTATGCAAATTAAATTTAAAAAATATTATTATTTGTTTCTTGAATATTACATATGTTAAATGACTTATTTGCACGTTCAAATAAAAATAATTATTCTAATGAAACAATTGATATTCTTCGTCTGATTCGAAGTGAGAATGTGGGGCCAAAGACTTTTCGTCATTTGATAAAGTTATTTGGCAACGCATCAAAAGCACTTGAAAATATTGCAGAATTTTCTATTAAAGGTGGTAGATCAAAGCCTATAAAAGTTTTTTCGAGAGAAAATGCTGAAAAAGAAATAGCTGAATTAAATAAAAATGGTGCACGTATTTTGACTTATAAAGATTCAGAATATTCTCAATTATTATTACAAATTCATGATTTCCCACCTGTGCTAACTTATAAAGGTAATATCTCATTACTTGCATCTGAAAATATTGTGGCAATAGTTGGAGCTAGAAATAGTTCAGTTAATTCAAGACAATTTGCAAGCAACGTTGCAAAAGAATTAACTGACCAAAACTATATTACCGTATCTGGCCTAGCGCGTGGAGTAGACACCGCAGTGCACACAGCTAATCCCGGTAAAACTATTGCAGTTATAGCTGGAGGTATTGATCATATCTATCCACCAGAGAATAAAAAATTATTTGAATCAATTTGTCAAAATGGACTTCTACTAGCAGAACTTCCAATTGGCTCTAGTCCATTGCCACAACATTTTCCTCAACGAAATAGAATTATTGCAGGCCTGGCACTAGCTACGGTAGTAATTGAGGCTGGATTAAAATCTGGATCATTAATTACCGCAAATTTTGCTCTTGATTATAATCGAGAAGTATTTGCAGTTCCAGGATTTCCATCAGACCCAAGATGCATGGGAAGTAATAAATTAATTAAAGATGGTGCATATTTACTAGAATCTACAGAAGATATCATTTCTAATATCACTAGTTATGATAAATTGAAAATAAATCTTGAAGAATCGCAAAACTTTAGTAATAATTTCAAAATTCCAATTAGTAATGAAAATTATGAAATTACAGATAGTAATAGAAAAACTATTTTAAATTTATTATCATCAACGCCTATTGAATATGAACTATTAAGCATTGAAGCAGAATTATCTTTGCCAGTGACTTATACAATATGTTTAGAGCTTGAACTTGCAGGAAAAATAACTCGCCATGTTGGCAACCGAATTTCGTTAATATATTGAATTTTTTATGAAACTAGTAATTGTTGAATCACCTTCTAAAGCAAAATCTATAAATAAATATTTAGGAGATGACTATAAAGTTATTGCCTCATTTGGTCATATCAGAGATTTGCCATCCAAAAATGGATCTGTCCTACCAGAAGAGGATTTTGCTATTAAATATGAAATTTCAGAAAAATCAGCTAAATATGTTGATGAAATTCGAAAATATGCTAAAAAAGCTGATGAAGTTTATCTAGCAACAGATCCGGATCGTGAGGGAGAATCTATTTCTTGGCACGTGGCTGAATTTTTAGTTAATGAAAAAATTTTCAAAGATACTTCAAAATTTAAAAGAATTGCTTTTAATGAAATTACTAAAAAAGCGGTATTACATGCAGTAGCAAATCCGAGGAAAATTGATGATGATTTGGTTAATGCTCAACAAGCAAGGCGAGCTCTTGATTATTTAGTAGGATTTACATTATCACCAATTTTATGGCGCAAATTACCTGGTTGTAAATCAGCAGGAAGAGTGCAATCGGTGGCGCTGCGTATTATTTGTGAGAGAGAGTCTGAGATTGAAGTTTTTAAGTCTCAAGAATTTTGGAATATTGAAATGCAAATGCTTAATAGTAAAGATGAGCAATTTCTAGCCCGCTTGACGCATATTGAAGGAAAAAAACTTAAGAAATTCTCAATTATTGATGGTGATATCACACAAAATTATGTAGATAGAATCAAAGTTCAACAATTCACCATTCAAGCTATTCAAAAAAAGCAGCAAAAAAGAACGCCACCTGCACCATTCATTACTTCATCTTTGCAGCAAGAAGCGGCAAGAAAGCTTGGTTTTAGTGCTAAAAAAACTATGCAAGTAGCGCAAAAATTATATGAAGGTATAGATATTGGTGGTGAAACGGTTGGTTTAATTACTTATATTAGAACTGATGGTGTAACTTTATCTGACGATGCAGTTGATACTATCAGAGCAAAGATTTTGGATAAATATGGTAAGGATTATTTGCCCCTAGCACCACGTCTATATAAATCTAAGCAAAAAAATGCACAAGAAGCACACGAAGCAATTCGCCCAACTGATATTGAATTAAATCCTGAGTCTTTATCTCAGAAATTAGATAAAGACCAATTGAATTTATATGAATTAGTTTGGAAAAGAACCATTGCTTGCCAAATGGAAAATGTAATAATTGATATGGTTGGAGCTGACCTTATCAGCGCTGATAAAGAATTTCAAGCAAGAGCCACGGGCTCAACCATAGCATTTGATGGTTTTTACAAAGTATATAGAGAAGGTAAAGATGACAGCCTTGATGAGGAAGATAAAACACTACCAGTTTTATCGGAATCAGAAATTTTAAAAACCAAAAAAGTTAATCCAAATCAACATTTTACAGAAGCGCCACCGCGTTATTCTGAATCAAGCCTAGTCAAAAGACTAGAAGAACTGGGTATTGGCAGGCCATCTACATATGCCTCCATAATTTCAGTTTTGCAAGATCGAAAATATGTTAATGTAGATAAAAAGCGTTTCCACCCTACTGATTTAGGGCGGTTGCTGACAACTTTCCTAGTTGGATTTTTTAAACAATATGTTGAATATGATTTTACTGCAGAACTTGAAACTGATCTTGATAAAGTTGCTGAAGGGAATTTAAATTGGAAGACATTGCTTAGTAACTTCTGGACTGGTTTTGATCAGAATGTTCAAAAAGTTGCAGAATTTAGCACTTCTGATGCAATTTCATATGTTGAGAAGTCGCTTGATTTTTACCTTTTTGGTGAAGAGGGCACTGAGCAATATATTAAAAATAAGAAATGTGGAACCTGCGCTAGTGGCAAATTAACTTTAAAATTAGGAAAATATGGTTCATTTTTAGCTTGTAGTAATTATCCTGATTGTACTTATAAGAAAACTAATTATGTTGGCAATAGTGATGATGCTCTGATCATTCCTCTAGACGAGACCAAAGAACTTGGTAAAAACACTGATGGTCAAACTATATTCTTGAAAAAAGGGCCCTATGGTTGGTATGTTCAATTAGGTGAAACTCCGCCTAAAGTTGTTAAAGTCAAGCCGATTAAAGTAAAAGGCGAAAAAACTAAAGCGATTAAAGGCGAGAAAAAGGAAAAGGCGCCAAAGGAAATAAAACCTGTTCGCAGCACTATTCCGCCAACAGTAAAGCCGGAAGATGTTACATTGGAAATGGCTCTTAAATTAATTAGCCTGCCCTTATTTATTGGCAAACATTTAAGTACGGACGAAGATATCCATATGGGTATTGGAAGATTTGGGCCATATTTAAAATATCAAAGTAAATTCACTTCAATTCCTAAAATTTATGATCCATTTAGCGTAAGTCTTGATGAAGCTGAGCATATTATTGCTAGTAAAATTGAGAGGGATCTAAAAAATCCAAGAGCGCCAAGAGTTAGCAAGGTAACAAAAGTAGTTAAAACAACAAAGACGACTAAAACACCAAAGACGACTAAAACACCAAAGGTAGTTAAACTCAGTTCGACATAAGGTGAATCATGTTATTGTAAAGAACGTTTGATTTATATAGGGTTTACGTGGTTCAAAGGTATAAGTAATAAGAGCAGAAAGGGTGTTGCAAAGAAAATTATTAGGTTTTTTTATGCTTTGAATGCTCAATAAAATAAATAGACTTCAGTTTATCAATTACAGTTTTTATGACGGAGCATTGTGATAATAGATATTTTCTATTTCTTTTTCTACTTGGATTTAATAACAAATATTCTGATTGCTTTTATCTTCTCTTTATCCTTTTTATTAGAAATTTAGATGTTTTTTGCTTACACATTATTTGGGCTAAAGCTTAATTAAAAATCTTTATGTTACACACATTTAATTCATCTATCTTTTAAAAATATTATTTCATTAAATTTATATTCAAAATTAACTATATAGTTTAACATAGTATTAAATAATTAATTTAAATACTTTATGGTTGATAATGTCAAAATTAATAGATGAATTATCGTCTGCACAAACTAAGGGATATGATTATGCAGTTTTTAGTGGTGGTGGAGCCAAAGGAGCGGCCTATTCAGGAGTATACGAAACCTTAGTTGAAACAGGGATTTCAAAAGATTTAAAATCTATTGCTGGTAGCTCTGCTGGAGCTTTAACAGCCGCCTTTATTGCTTGCGGTATAAGTACAGAGGATTTTAAGAAAACCTTTAGTGAAACTAGTTTAGGAAAACTTCAAGGCGGTGGCATTATTCAAAAAGATGCCAAGCCTTTATATACAATGATCCATGATACTATTAATAATACTATTACTAAACATTTTCAAGAAAATGATGTTGCCAAACAATGTGATGCTAGAATAGTAACCCTTAATAAAGAATTAGAAACTCTAAAAAAAGATAATTCTCCAGAATCTAAACAAAAAATTGAGTTATTAATTGAGGATAAAAGTAAGCTAGAAACTTTTGCAAAGGATCCACAGGCACAAGCCAATTTAAATGCTAAAGCTCAAAATAAAGATAGTAAAGTTACATTTAGAGATCTTGATTTATTACACACTATAGATCCAGATAAATTTAAGGGACTTATTGTTACTGCAACAAATAAGAAAACTGGTAATTTAACAATATTTGATGCAAAAAACTCTCCTGATGTAGAAATCGCTCTTGCTTGTCGAGCATCTGCCTCAATTCCTGGAAGATTCAAACCTGTTGTTATTGATGGAATTAACTATGTAGATGGAGGATATAGAAATAATATTCCTCAAAATTTTTTCGAAAAAAATGAGCGAGATGCTAAAAATATTACTAATTCAAGTGCCGAAATTAAGGAAGCTAAAGATCAGGGACGAACTCTTGCAATCGCTTTCGGCTCTGATAGTCCTGATAGTGAAGCGCATATAGCAGTTTATATAGTAAATTAAGTTGAAGTTTGCGTACAAAAGAAATTAGCTAAAGCATCGTATAGTTTGTCAAAGTTGGCTATTTTATCTTTAATCCATCTTTT
>JAYUJO010000022.1:0-1050 GCA_043765215.1 Rickettsiales bacterium
ATTCCTTTTAACGGCTTTAGAATTAATAAAAAAATTATTTCATCATGTTTGGATGTCTGTAAGCTCTGTTAAATTTTATCAAAATGTTTTTATAAATTATAATGGCTTGGGCATTAAATATATATTAAATCTTGCGCTAATATCATCTTTTTGTTCTTGCTTGATTTTGCTTACCTATATGCATAATATTAAACAATATTTAGATAATGAAAGCGTTGAATTTAAATCTAATAATATTGAATTTATACTCGATCAATTACCCAATTTAGAATATGACGGCAAGTCGATAATTGTCAATGCAGATGATGAACCAATAATTATTAATAATATTAAGAATCAAGCAATAATTGCCATTGATCCAAATAATAAAATTAATCCATCATTAATAGTTAAAGTACCAGTTATCTTGAGAAAAGATCAAATGATTCTCAATGTTTTTGATCAACATGGTAAAATTAATAGCAGTATGCCATTAATTTATACATCAATCTTTGGTGAAGAACCTAAAATTTTAACAAAGGAATATATTAAAAGTAGTTTGTCAAAAATGTTCAACATTTCAACTCAAGCCATTATTTTCCTAATTTTCCCCCTGCTGACTTTAATCTCACTGGGGCAAATCATTTCTGAGAATTTATTTTTATTATTAATAATATTTATTTATCTAAAGTTAAGTAAATCTGAAAAGTCAATGCGAGATGGTATTAGAGTTGTAGTTTTCTCTTGTGGATTTTATGAACTATTCCAATTTTTGATGCTGATAGGTTCAATTGAATTAAATTATGCAATTTGGATAATTAAGGCGTGGTCTAGCTTTTTAATGATTGCAGCAGTAATTAAATCTACGCCAAAGTTTACATTAATGAGAAATTAAGTTAGACTTAATAGATATAAATAATTAAAAATTAATTCAAATAAAAATAATGAGCCAGAAATTAAACATCGAAATTAAGCCAGATGAGTTAGAGCCACTTCAAAAGCCTGAAGTGGATCCTGAAACTGTGCGCGAAATTCCACCAATACCAAAACCTGAAATTGAGCCAAATCAGT
>JAYUJO010000023.1:0-7991 GCA_043765215.1 Rickettsiales bacterium
ACTTGCATCAATGCCAATCATATTCTCAATCTGCTCTTTAACCATTTCAGGCTCTGCTGCTGGGAGATCAATTTTATTTAGCACTGGCACAATATCATGATTATTATCAATCGCTTGATAAACATTTGCCAGAGTTTGAGCTTCAACGCCTTGACTTGCATCAACAATTAATAATGACCCTTCGCACGCAGCAAGAGACCTACTAACTTCATAAGAAAAATCCACATGGCCTGGAGTATCCATCAAATTTAAGATATATGTATTACCATTTTTAGCAGTATAATTAAGGCGTACAGTTTGAGCCTTAATGGTTATTCCTCTTTCGCGCTCTATATCCATTGAATCTAGCACCTGAGCGCTCATCTCACGAAGTTGCAATCCACCGCAATATTCTATTAAACGATCTGCAAGAGTTGATTTTCCATGATCAATATGGGCTATTATTGAAAAGTTGCGAATAAATTCTGTTTTGTTCATTTTGATATATATATTATTTTTTTATAGCATTTAAAAAAAATGCTTTTACACTATAAATTATTTAAAACACGTAGTATAGTCTTAATCAATTAGAATTGCATAACATGTGTAAATGGTAACGCTTAATATATAAGCGAGCGTTGAAACAACATCACTTTGCAAGTTCAAATCATATAGCTATAAACTATATAGCAAAAATTATTATTAGGTAGTAAAAATGCGCGCAAATATTGAAAATTTGAAAAACAAAATTCAGGAATCATTAGCTTTAATTGGGAGGTCACTTTGACCCAGATAGCTTAAGAATAAAACTTAAAACTTTAGAAGAATCTTCTGAAGATCCAGAAATTTGGAATAAACCTCAAGAAGCTGGAAAAATTCTTAAAGAAAAAAGAGTTGTAGAGAAAATCTTATCATCCTATGAATATATTGAAAATGGATTAAATGAAAATATTGAATTAGCCCAAATTGCTGAATCTGAAAATGATGAGGAAATGGTTAATCAAATTCAAGTTGAACTAGAAAAAATTAAAGAGCTTTCTGATAAATTAGAAGTTGAGTGTTTATTTTCAGGAGAAGCTGACCCAAATAATTGTTTCTTGGAAATTAATGCTGGCGCTGGAGGTACTGAGAGTCATGATTGGGCATTGATTATGATGCGGATGTATCTTCGTTTTGGCGAGCGCATGGGCTATAATACTGAAATAATCAGTCTCATTAATGGAGAAGAAGCTGGAATTAAATCATGTTGTATAAAATTTAAAGGCGATATGGCCTATGGTTGGCTAAAATCTGAATCTGGTGTCCATAGATTAGTTCGCATATCACCATTTAATGCAGCGGGCAAAAGAATGACTAGCTTTGCATCATGCTGGGTTTATCCTGAAGTTGACGACAATATAGATATTGTCATTGAAGATAAAGATCTTCGCATTGATACATACAGATCATCTGGCGCTGGTGGGCAACATGTTAATACCACTGATTCTGCCGTGCGAATCACTCATCTTCCAACAAATATTGTCACTCAATGTCAAAATGATAGGTCACAGCATCGTAATAAAGCAGAGGCTATGCAAATGCTTAAAGCTCGTTTATATGATTTTGAAATGCAAAAGAAAAATGATGAAATAAATAAACAAAATGCTGCTAAAACTGATAATGGTTGGGGTCATCAGATCAGATCCTATGTACTTCAACCTTATCAGATGGTTAAAGATTTGAGAACTGGTTTTGAAACAAGTGATTCAGGCGGCGTCCTTGATGGTAATTTAGAGAAATTAATGTCGAGTGTACTTGCATTAAATTCGCAAAAAAAAGAAGAATAAATGAAATTAATCAGTCAATTAAATTTAAAAATTGGTATTTTTGGTTTAGGTAGCACAGGAAAATCAGTGTGCCAGGCCTTACAGGGCATTGCTGGTTTAATTGTTGCTTGGGATGATTCAGAAAAAAACCGAATCGACTTTAGTGATCAATTTAATATGAATTCTTTAGTCGATATTAATGATGATGTCTGGACCATATTAGATAAAATTATCATAAGCCCTGGAGTGCCCCCTACTCATCCTATATTCTTACTAGCTAAAAATCATAACATAATAATATCTTCAGATATTCAGTTATTTATTGATGAGAATAAACAATCAAAAATTATAGTGGTAACTGGTACTAATGGTAAGAGCACTACCACTTCATTAATTGGTCATATTTTAAAAGAAAATAATTACGATTACCATATTGGCGGTAATGTGGGTATTCCTGTTCTAAAATTGCCATTTAATGCTAAAGGATATATTCTTGAACTATCATCATTTCAACTTGATTTGTTACAAGATTTTAATCCAGATATAATTGTTTTATTAAATATCACCCCTGATCATTTAGATCGCTATGGAAATTTTGAATCATATTGCGCTTCTAAATTTCGTGCCTTTAATGGTGATGGGATTAAGATTATAGGTATTGATGGATCAATTTTAAGAGATTTCTACTTTAATTTACGAGCAAAATTTGGTCATAAAGTGATCAGTATCAGCACTCAAAGCAGTCGGTATGGTATTGTTTGTACTCCATTTATATAAAAGATAATGTGATCAATAAGAAAAAATATGACATACCAATTTTTGAAAATTTACTTGGCAATCATAACCTTGAAAATATTGCCGCAACTTTTACAGTGTGCCGTTTATTAGGTTTAACTTCTGATCAAGTTATTCAACATTTAGGTAGTTTCAAAGGGCTAAAGTATCGGATGCAATACTTAGGTGAGAAAAGTAATATAAAATATTACAATGATAGTAAAGCAACTAATGCAACTTCAGCAGCTTGTTCGATTAAATCATTAAGCAACATATATTGGCTAGCAGGAGGTATTTTCAAGGAAGAAACATTTGCTCCACTTGATGATACAATATTTAATGTTAAAAAAGCATATTTATTTGGAGAAAGTAAAATGTTATTTGCAAAATATTTAAATAATAAAGTAAAATATGAAATATGCGAAAATATGCAGCAAGCTTTTATAAAAGCAAGAAGTGATGCATTGAAAAATGGTGTGGATGCTGTAATTTTACTAGCTCCAGCTTGTTCTTCATATGATCAATTTAAAAATTTCGAGGATAGAGGTGATCAATTTATAGAATTATATGATAATGCAGAATAATATTTTAAATAAATGGTGGCGAGCAGTCGACCAGCAGTCAGTTATAGCTTACGGTATATTAATAGCCTTTAGCTTGATGTTAGTGACAACTACTAGTGCAGCAGTTGCAGGAAAAATCGGTTTAGTTGAGAATTACTTTTCAACTCGGCAAGTAATATATTTGTTTTTTGGCTCAATATTTGTCATTATTTTTTCATCATTAGATAAAAAATGGATTAAAAGAATTGGTATTCTTGGCTTTGGAATTAATATTATTATGTTAATATTGGTAAAATTCTATGGTTATGAAATAAAAGGTGCAGTTAGATGGATAAGAATTGCTGGTTTTTCATATCAACCCTCTGAGTTTATTAAACCATTTTTTGCAATTACTATTGGATGGATTTTATCTTTAAAATTTAATGATGATTTTCCTGGATTTAAAGTCTCTATTATTCTCTATTTCTTAGTTGCATTTTTATTAATTATCCAGCCAGATGTTGGCATACTTATTTTAATTACTGCTGTGTTTTCTACCCAATTATTTGTTTCTGGATTGCCTGCAATTTGGTTAATTCTTTCAAAAGTTTTTGGCTTTTTAGGAATAATTATTGCCTATTTTTTTCTTCCTCACGTGGCTAATAGAATTAATAATTTTATCGATCCTCAAAGTAATGAAAATTATCAAGTAGCTAAATCACTTCTAGCATTTGAAGAAGGTGGTTTATATGGTAAAGGCCCTGGAGAAGGTTCGGTAAAACAGAGTCTGCCAGATTCTCATACGGATTTTATTTTCGCTGTAGCTGGTGAGGAATTTGGGGCTCTAATATGTATTATTATTATATTTATCTTCGCTTTTATAGTTTTAAGCAGTCTGCAGCGAATTAAAAATGAGAAAAATAAATTCACTCAGTTTGCAGCAATAGGTTTAATCACTCAATTTGGTTTGCAAGCTACAATTAATATGGGTGTTACGCTTAATCTATTGCCAACTAAGGGAATGACGCTTCCATTCATCAGCTACGGAGGATCGTCTACATTGGCAATTAGTATTGCTATTGGTATGCTACTTGGCTTGACTAAAAATAATACATCTTTTGTTAAATATAAGCGCCATGATGCTGAAATTTAAGGTTTTATTAATATGAAAAAAATAATTTTAACAGCAGGCGGCACTGGTGGTCATTTGTTTCCAGCCATTGCCCTTGGTGAGGAATTGATGAAATGCCAGCAAGTTGAAACTTATTTAGTAACTGATTTTAGATGTAAAAAACTTTTACCTAAAGATTTAAAAATACCAACTCATTTTATTAATATTCATCTTAAAATGGATAATATTTTTAATAAACTAAAATCTATGTTTTATTTGTCTAGTGCATGTATAAAAGCCCTATTCTTAGTTTTTAAATTAAAGCCTAATCTTGTTATTGGTTTTGGAGGATATCCAAGTTTACCTATACTCCTTGCAGCTCAAGTTTTAAGAATTCCAATTATTATTCATGAACAAAATTGTTTCATTGGCAAGATTAATCGCTTTTTTGCAAATTATGCAAAAGTCGTCGCTTTGTCTAGTCCTATTACTTATAACGCTAAGCAATTGGATCAGTCGAAAATTATTATTACTGGCAATATGGTGCGCAAAAATATTAGTGAGCTTGAATATATTTATAATGCAAATAGTAATGATTTTACTATTTTGATAATGGGTGGAAGCCAAGGGGCAAAAATATTTACTGATATTATGCCTGATGTAATAAGGCATTTGCTTAAACTAAATAGCAATTTAAAATTAAATATTATTCAGCTAGTCAACATTAAGGACAAAGAAAATTTAGAACTGATATATGAAAATCTTGGCGTAAAATATGAATTAGCTGAATTTTTTCATAATATGCCAGAAATATATTCTAAAGCCAATTTAGTAATATCTAGGTCAGGAGCTGGCACTATCACAGAATTGTCTTATCTTGGCATTCCAGCAATATATATACCCTTTCCTTATGCATCAGATGATCATCAATATTTAAATGCAAAATACATTGAAGAAATAAAAGGTGGTTGGTGTTTTCGTCAAGAAAATATAACTGCTGAAATTTTAACTCAAGAAATATATAAATTAATAAACGATCGACAATTACTTACTAATGCATCACAAAATTTATTACAAAATAGCAACAAAAATTCTGCAAAGCATTTGACAGACACAGTTTTTAAATTAATTAATGTAATTAGTAATTGATAATAATTACTTAAGTTGCACTTGAGCTCTTTATGTGACATTAATTGTTTGTTATATAAAAAATATTTTGAGTTTGTATATGCTAAAAGCCGTAATAACTTTTTTTCTTATATCTGTATCTTTAACATCTTGCACTAATGATCCTAATGGTTTTTTAAAAAGATCAGCCAATAATAAATTATTTGATACGAAAGGCTTTCATGGCAGCAAAAGAGCGCCTTTATATAATAAAAAATATATTACACAAGCTAAGAGAAACATTACTAAAGGTAATTACGAAATTGAAGAAGAAGATTACGACTCAGAAGAAGAAAACATTTCAAGAGAAAATATTGAAATGTATAAAGAACTAATTAAAAGAGATTTAGAAGAAAAATATTCTAAAAAAAATAATATAAAACGTAAACAAAAGAGTTTTCCTTCATTAGTTGAATCTAAAAAAAATACTAAAGTAGAAGAACATTTCTTAAATCTTGAATTAAAAGATGAATTAGAGCAAGTTAAATTGCAACTAGACGAGGCAAAAAAAGAATTGGAAGGTAATTCTATCTGTCCTTTAAGTTCTAATAATATAAATAATCAAAAAACAATGGATGCTGGATATAGTTCTAAGTTCAAACCTAAAATGAATAAAAATAGAAATGATTTAATAGAAGATGGAGATTTAGTAGAAAAAAATACTCCACCTACAAAGAAAATTAATCACGACCATATTCAGTCGTTGTAATCATAATTACAAATATTTGCTACAAGCTTTAAGATAGGAATAACCGCTAATTATTGTTAATATTGCGGCAATCCATAAACTGATATGAGCTATTAAATCTAAAGATTCTATACCAGAACCTACGGACCCTATGATTAACATTGTTATTGCGCTCATTTGAATGGTTGTTTTAACTTTAGCAATTCTACTAACTGGAACACTAACTTTCACCTGAATCAAGAACTCTCGAAGGCCTGCAACAATGAATTCCCTAGCTAAAATTAATAGGCATGGAACTTCATCAGCTCTTCCATCTTTTACTAACATTAATAAAATGCAGCCAACTAAAACTTTATCGGCAATTGGATCAAACATTTTGCCAAAACTAGATATTAGGTTATATTTTCTGGCTATATATCCATCAAGAAAATCAGTAAGGCTTGCAAATGCAAATATAATTCCTCCCAAGCGATGAGCAAATTTAGAATCCTCAAAATAAAAAGTCATTACAATAATAGGGATGGCCGCAAGCCTAGTAATTGTTAAATAGTTGGGAATGTTTTTATCAATCTGCATAAAAATATTTATTTCTTTAAAAAATATCGCATGATGGGAGTATATTTTCCACCACTAATTACTGAGGGCTGCTCGCCAACATTAATGCAACCAAGTTTTTCATAAAAACCAATTGCATTACCATCAATCACAATAGTTATATACTCAAGTTCTGTTTTTTCAAGATCTTGTATAACATGTTGCCATAAAATCTTACCAATTCCCGTTTTAATATTTGCAGGATTAACATAAAATTTCGCCTCGTTTAATTCACCAAATGGCACAACTCCAAAAAACCCTTCAATTTTACCATTAATTTCTTCTACATATAAAACAGCATTATTGATAAAATCTTCTGTAATTGCTAAGGTTGTTGTTATTTTTTTAATGTTATCTTCAGAGTATTTCCAAACGCTGAATGCATTTTTCATAATTTCCTGCAATACATCTAAGTCTTTAATTATTCCTTTTCTAACCATATATTATAAATTTTAAAATCTTATTTTATAAACAATATAACAATGTAATTGAATAAACAACTGTCAATTCAATGAAGATTTTTGATTTCTAGTTAAGTTTAGGTGTAGTATAAACATATTAAACAAAAAATCATTTATTATTATGACACAATTTTTTAACAATGCTAATGAAGCAATTTCTGGAATATTAAAAGATGGTATGCTTATACACGCTGGAGGGTTTGGACTTTGCGGAATACCTGAAAATTTAATTAATGCTATTGCTCAATCAAGGGTAAAAGACTTGACTATTGTTAGTAATAATTGTGGGATTGATGATTTTGGACTTGGCATCTTATTGCAAAATGGTCAAATTAAAAAAATGATTTCTTCTTATGTTGGAGAAAATAAAACATTTGAAAAAATGTATTTAGATGGAACACTTGAGTTAGAATTAAATCCTCAAGGGACACTTGCTGAAAGAATAAGGGCTGGTGGAGCTGGAATTCCTGCATTTTACACAAGAACTGGCGTTGGAACAGATGTTGCCATTGGTAAAGAGACTAAAGAATTTAATGGCAAAACTTACATTATGGAGCATGGCATTTTTGCCGATCTTACCATCATTAAAGCATATAAAGCCGATCAATTTGGCAATGTTATTTATCGCAAAACTGCCAGAAATTTTAACCCAATTATGGCTACTGCTGCAAAAATAACTATTTGTGAAGTTGAAGAAATAGTAGAAACTGGAACACTTGATCCTGAAAATATTCATACTCCAGCGATATATATGCAAAGAATATTTCTTGGGACTAATTATCAGAAAAAAATAGAAAAATTAACACTTAAGAATATGGAGGCTAAATAATGAGTTGGTCAATAGATGAAATGTGCCAAATAGCGGCAGCA
>JAYUJO010000024.1:0-3021 GCA_043765215.1 Rickettsiales bacterium
ATTTGTTTTAAATTTAGGACATAGGGTATTTTTTAACGATGGCAGAAGCTTTGGTATTTGTACAAATAAAATATGGAAGCAAGAAAAAAAATCTTTAAAATACCAGTCTTTGTTTAGAGATTTTTATTCAAATGAATTGTTAATGATGAAACGCAATAATTATAAAATATCTTTTAGAGTACAAGGCCAACTTCATAATGAGTTTATACGTGCTACTAATCATCATGGTCTTGGCAATGTATTGGTTATTTTAAGATTTAATAAAAATTATATTTCTGCATATTACTTTTTAGCTGATGGAGGTAATTATAATGCTACAAATGATTTTATTAATAATATTAAAACTTTTGAAGACATAGTTGATGTTAATAAAAAAAACATAGATCAATTAGTTGAAATCAATTCTATGTATAATTTTTCTCATGAATTACTTCCCCAATATGCAATAAGTGAATTATTTGATTTTGAAAAAACAGAAGATACATTTGT
Source organism: Rickettsiales bacterium (assembly GCA_043765215.1). Classification (GTDB taxonomy): domain Bacteria; phylum Pseudomonadota; class Alphaproteobacteria; order Rickettsiales; family Rickettsiaceae; genus Megaera_A. The sequence continues at coordinate 490 of JAYUJO010000024.1, forward strand.
AAATCAACTAAAAATAGAAAAAAATATATTTACGGTTAAACAAAATGAGGTATTATCCTTATTAGCATCAGGAATTACTAGTTATAAAGCTATAGCAACTCATATGGGGAATGGGGAGAAAGCAGTAGAATGGCATATTAATGAATTAAAAAAGAAAATGAACCTTTTAAAAAAAGCAGAATTAATAAATTTTGCAAAAAAAATTATGGTATAACATAGATGAAAAATAGAATGTCCAGTAAGGTTATTATATCTTGTTTTATAGCTGGTTGTCTTGAGGTATATGATTTTACAATTTTTGGGTTTTTAGCAAATTCTATTCATAAAAATTATTTAAATTTTTTAGATAGTGATAACGCGTTAATAATAACTTATGGTCTTTTTGCTGTTGGTTTTGTATTTAGGCCGATTGGATCAATAATATTTGGCTATATAGGAGATAAGTTTGGAAGAAAGAAAGGCCTTGTTTTAAGTGTAACAATGATGGGTATATCTTCGTTAAGCATGTGTTTATTACCATCATATAATTTAATAGGTATTACATCTTGTTACTTAATTGTGTTAATTCGAGCAATTCAAGGGATATCAATTGGTGGAGAATATAGTGGTGCATTAATATATACCATTGAACATTTTGATAAAAAAAGGGCTGGTCTAGTTGGAGCAATAATAGTTTCTGGATGTATTTTGGGAGTTATGTTAGCAAGAGTTATTGTTTCTATTTTAGAAAATCCAAATTTGCCAGAATATAGTTGGAGATTTGCTTTTTTGGTTGGTTTTTTCTTATCATTAATAGGTTATTTTATTAGAAATAATCTAGCTGAAAGCCCAGAATTTATTGAAATTGCTAAAAGTAAAGATGGGTATGCTAAGATACCTTTGTTAGAAGGAATAAAAGCCTATCCTATAGAAATATTAGCTATAATTATATTAATAGGAACCAACGGAGTTAATTTCTATTTTGTAGTAATGTTTTTGCCCTCATATTTAAAGCAAACTAATAATATTGACATAGGTAATTTTTCTTTATTAACTACTATTGTACCAGCTTTATTTGCGCCGTTAGTAGGATGGGTTTCTGATAAATTAGACCGTGCTAAAGTGTTAATTACAGGTTTAGGATTGCTTATTATGTATAGTATAGTTGCTCTTCCAATTATTCTAAAATCAAATGATATTAACATCATTGCTTTACTAATTTTAGGTTATTCTTTGTTATTTTCAATGCAATCAGGAACAGTGAATACTTATAGCGTAGAAATATTCCCAGCAAAATATCGATTTAGCTGTGGAGCATTTTGTTATGCAACTGGGATGGCTCTAATTGGAGGTACATGCCCAATGATTTCAACAATATTATCTAAACAAGATTCTGGAATTTATTACCTTCAAATATATGTAATAATGATTACATCCTTAGGGTTTATATTAGGAAATATAGTTAGTATAAAAAATAAAAATAGAATTAAAAATTATGAAAATACTACAATCCACTAATCAATATGGCATTCGAGCAGATGATGATTTTTTTACAAATATTACTGATTTGCAAATGCCAATGCAAGAAAGTAATAAGATAGCTACTTTAAATAATCAAGGGTTCATGCGTGTAGAGTTAGATAAACACTCATTATCATGGGTTAAATTATCCTCTCAAACTATTCAACCTTGTTTAGAATTAGGTTCTGCATATGGTCAAGCTTCAATCGAATGTTTAAAACAGGGTGGTACTGTCATAGCTAATGATATTAGTCCAGAGCATTTAGTTATTCTTCGAAGTAGAGTTGATTCTAAATTACATCATAAACTCTATTTAAATAATAGTAGTTTTCCTGATGAATTAATCTTACCTCACAACTCAATTAGTAATATATTATTTTGTCGATTAGGCCATTTTTTTGATGATCAGACATTAATAAAATCTTTTAAAAAAGCTTATCAGTACTTACTTCCTGAGGGAAAATTGTTTTTTGTAGCAGTTTCTCCTCATCATTATACTTTAAGAGAGAAGTTTTTACCTTTATTTAAAAAAAGAAAACAAAATAAAGAGGAAAATATTGGCTGTATTGAAAATATGCGAGATTATATACCACGATCAAAAGATAAAATACCCAAATTTATGAATTGTTTTGATGAAGATACGATCCAGCAATTAATTAGGGAAACAGAATTTTTGATAGTAGAAAATTCTTTATTTGATTATGGAACTAATAACAGTGATGGAAGAGGTTTTATAGGAGTGGAGATGATAAAAAAAGGTTAATAAATAGTTAAAATCACCTAGGGATTTTTGTTGATTTCCCTAGTATTTTTTCACCTCATAGTACTATATAATCTAATAATAGAAAATACCTTAAGATAATTAAGTTTAGAGATAATTAAAATGTAAGAATAAAAAAGACATCCAATAGATACTGATTGAATTTGAAGCCAGTAAGTATCCATTGGATCCAACCATAAATTAAAATTAATTAACTTGAGGTTCTGATGAACATACTGATAAATACACAAAAAAACAAGCAAATTCTTCAA
>JAYUJO010000025.1:0-7930 GCA_043765215.1 Rickettsiales bacterium
ATAAAAGACCAAAGCATGAAAGGTGAGAAATTGCAACTGTCGATTGATGTTAGGGTGCAAAATATCTTGAGTGAAGAAATTGATTATGTAATGAAAAAATTTAATGCAAAAGGTGCAAGCGGCATTATTGCTGACCCAAACACTGGCGAGATTTTGGCATTAGTTAGTAAACCAGATTTTGATCCACATAATCCAGGTAATGCAAATGCTGATGATTTATTCAACATGAGCACCCAAGGTGTTTATGAAATCGGATCCAGCATGAAGGGCTTAACCATTGCAATTGGCTTAGATACTAATATAATCACCATTAATGATGCTTATGATTTAAGTTATTTAAAAGTAAATGGCTTTCAAGTTAAGGATACTTACAGTATGAAAGGTTGGCATTCTGTGCCACATATATTCTTGAAATCAAGTAATATTGGCGTTAGTCAAATTATGATTGAAATTGGTAAAAAAAACTTACTTGATTATTTAAGGAAATTACATCTTCTAGAACCATTAAAAATTGAACTAGCAGAACGAGCACGGCCATTATTTCCAAACTATTCACGTTGGAATGATTTAAGTTTAACCACAATGTCCTATGGATATGGCATTTCCATTAGTCCAGCTCATTTTGTACAAGCCATGATTCCCCTTGTTAACGGCGGCACATTATATCCATTAACTTTAGTTAAAAGAGATGTAAAAATACCACTTATAGGTGAACAAGTTTTTGCTAAAAAAACATCAGATGAAATGAAAAAATTAATGCGTTTAGTAGTCAGCGAAGGAACTGGCAGAAAAGCTGAAGTTGAAGATTATTATGTTGGTGGAAAAACAGGAACTGCCTATATGGTTCAGGGGGGGAAATATAATACTAATAAAAGAATATCTTCATTTTTTGGCATAATGCCGGCGACTAATCCTAAATATATGATTTATATAGTTTACAATGATCCTAAAGGTAACAAGGAAACTTTTGGTTTCTCTGGTGGTGGATGGACTGCAGCTCCAACGGCGGGAGCCGTCTTAAAGAGATTAGTTGCTTTATTTGGTATTCCAAAATTAGATAAAGATAGTGATGAGGTCATCGAGCTTAATAATATTGAATATAAAATAAAAGATGAAACATAAAATAGGGAAACTATTTAAGCAGTTTGATGTTAGAGATATTACTTCAACTTCAAAAGACATAATAGGTGGAAGTGCTTTCTTTGCTTGCAGGGGCGCTAGATTTAATGGCAATGATTATTTGTCTGATGTTTTTAAAAATGGTGCAAGCATAGCATTTACAGATGATAAATCTAAAGAGGATGAGGATGGTAAAATATTTTATGTAAAGGATATGAATCAGGCTATATCAATAGCTGCAGATATAATATACCCATATAATTCATTATTGTTAATTGGCGTTACTGGAACTAATGGTAAAAGTTCTGTAGTTTCATATGTTCAACAAATTCTAACTATTCTTGGAAAAAAAAGTGCTTGTATGGGAACTTTAGGTATTGAGTGTAATGTTGAATCATATAATCGTAATATTAATAACGTTCAAAATAGTGGTCTCACTACATCTGATCAAATTACATTTAGAAAATCTCTACATAATTTAGCTAATCATAATGTGCAATATGTGGCATTTGAAGCTTCAAGTCATGGTATCGATCAAAACCGCATTAGTACTGTTCAATTAAAAACAGCTGCATTTACTAGTTTTTCTCAAGATCATTTAGAATATCATCAAACGATGGAAAACTATTTAGAGGCTAAACTTAAATTATTTATCAATAATCTTGAATCTAATGGTGAAGCTGTAATCAATGTAGAAATGCAAAATATAGAAGATATTATAAGTTTATTTAAGTTAAATAATGTTAACTTTAAAACTGTAGGTAAAAATGGTGATCTTAAAATTATTAGTAATGAGCAAAATATTTACAAACAAAATATAATTTTTGAGTATGAAGGTGAAATTTATGAGTTTACCACAAATATAATAGGATCATTTCAAGCGATTAACTTAATTATTGCAGCTAAACTAGTTTGTAACTTAGGAATTGATTTCGAACTAATTGTGAATATATTAAGTAAATTAAAGGCCGTTAAGGGACGCCTGCAACGAATTACAAATTATGATGATGAATACCACATCTTCGTTGATTATGCTCATACTCCCGATGCATTAAAACAATCTTTATCTGAATTAAAAAAACTGATAATAGATAATGGCAAATTATATGTAGTTTTTGGTTGTGGAGGCGATAGGGACCCCTCAAAACGAATAATTATGGGACAGATTGCATCAGAATATGCCAATATTGTGGTCATTACTGACGATAATCCTCGTATGGAAAATGCTGCCAAAATTAGAAATGAAATTGCAAATGGAGCAAAAAATGCTGAAATTATTGATGATCGTAAAACGGCGATTATTCAAACTATACAAAGATTAAATAAAAATGATATTTTATTGATTGCTGGAAAAGGCCATGAGGATTATCAAATAATTGGTAATAAAACAAATAAATTTAGTGATATAGAAATTGCAGAAAATGCATTAAATAATAAAAAAGAAAATATATGATTTGGACAACAAAGCAAATAAATCAAGCTCTATCACTCAATTTGACTGATGATAGAAGTTATGGCGCAGTACAATTTAATTCAAATGACATTATTAAAAACGATATATTTATAGCCCTGCCAGGCGTTCGCGATGGTCATGAATTTGTAGCAAATGCAATTAATAACGGAGCATCTATTGCCATAGTATCTAAAAATATTGAAGGAATTGATCTTTCGCGATTAATTATCGTAGATGACACCTACCAAGCATTGATAAAACTAGCCAAATATAAAAGAGATAATGTTCAAGCTAAATTTATTGCTTTGACTGGTAGCGTTGGTAAAACGACTACTAAATCGGCATTAAAGATGATGCTTAAGTCCTATGGTAAAACATATGCAAGCCACGGCACGTTTAATAATCATTTGGGAGTTCCTCTGACTCTTGCATCTATTCCAGATGATTCTGAATATGTAATTATTGAAATGGGTATGAACTCTCAAGGCGAGCTTAAAATTTTAAGTGAAATGGCGCGTCCTGATATTGCCTTAATTACGACTATTTCTGAAGGACATATTGAGTTTTTTAATTCAGTAGAAGAAATAGCTGATGCTAAATGTGAGATATTTCAAGGCATTGATAGCCAAGAGGGCATAGCTATTATTAATTGTGATATTGATAATTATGATCGATGCATGCAAAATATTAATAAATTACATTTGAAAAACATTATTACTTTTGGTAAAAATGAGGCTGCTGATATTAATATTAATAATATAGATCTTCTTGAAGATGAGAACTTACGCCTAAAATATTTAATTAATGATGAGGAAATCGAAATTCTCGTTTCATCAATTCCACCATATTTTGCTTATAATTTTGCTGCAGCCTTTGCTGTTATATCAGCGCTTAAACTAGAGATTGAAAATGCAGCCAATGTTATATGTTCATTTGAGCCAGAAATTGGTAGGGGTAAAACTATTGTAACTAGTTCTGGTTCTAAAGATTATATAATTATTTGTGATTACTATAATGCCAATCCTCAATCAATGACTGCATCATTGAAATATATAGGGCAATTTAATACTAAAGATAAAGTTGCCATACTTGGCAATATGGGTGAGCTTGGATCTTTAAAATATGATTTACATATGGCTTTGATAGAGCCTATAAAGAAGGCGGGAATAATAAAATTATTTTTAGTTGGCGATTTAATGCATTATATTAAAGATGAATTTGATGCAAATATTGAAGTTATTTGCTTTGTAAACTCAAAAGAAGCAGCAATTCACATGGATCAATATTTAAAAGGAGGAGAAATGATATTAATAAAAGGATCAAGAAGCATGAAATTAGAAATTATAGCTCAAAAATTAGGGGTACGTGATGCTTTATAATTTACTAACACCATATGCTCATAATTTTCATTTAGCCAATCTTTTTACTTATATCAGTTTCAGAAGTGGTCTAGCCATTTTAGTTAGTCTCGTTATTAGTTTATATATAGGGCCAAAATTAATTAGATATCTCAAGTTATTAAATAAAAATGGTCAACCTATTAGAGAAGATGGTCCATTATCTCATTTTAGTAAGGTTGGAACTCCAACAATGGGAGGATTAATGATTCTTGGATCGTCATTAATTTCAACATTATTATTGTCAGATTTATCTAATCCATATATATGGATTATCTTATTTGTTATGATTTCATTTAGTATACTTGGATTTATTGATGATTATACTAAGGTTAGCAGAAATAATTATCGTGGAATAAGTGGTAGGAGCAAATTAATAATCCAATTTATTGTAAGTATTATTGCTTTTATGGCAATTCAACATTGCTCACATACTGAATATTCAACACAACTAACTTTCCCATTTTTTAAAAACTTATTTATTGATTTGGGTTATTTTTATCTTCCTTTTGCTATGTTTGTGATTATTGGCTCATCTAATGCAGTTAATTTAACAGATGGTCTTGATGGGCTGGCGATTGGCACCATTGCGATTGCAGTTGCTTCATTTGGCATAATTTCATATTTAGTAGGAAATAGTATCTATGCCAATTATTTGCAGGTAATTTACATTCCTCAAGTTGGGGAAATTACTGTTTTATGCGCGGCATTAATTGGTAGTAGCTTAGGTTTTTTATGGTTTAATTCTCAACCAGCCGAAATATTCATGGGTGACACTGGAAGCCTATCATTGGGCGGCGTCCTTGGGGTAATTAGTGTTATCACTAAGCATGAACTTGTTCTTGGTATAATTGGTGGTGTGTTTGTAATTGAGACATTATCAGTAATTATTCAGGTATATTATTTTAAAAAAACTAAAGGCAGAAGAATATTTCTAATGGCGCCGCTTCATCATCATTTTGAGAAAAAAGGTTGGCCTGAAACTAAAGTTGTAGTCAGATTCTGGATATTAGCCATTATTTTTGCTTTAATTGGTTTATCATCACTAAAATTAAGGTAATTATGCTGGGAAATAATCCTAGAAGAGGGGCTGAAGTTAGCAATGGCTTCAATTTAAAAGTAAAAAATATTTTCAAAACATTGCAAGGAGAAGGTCCAAATGTTGGCATGCCATCTATTTTTATCCGCCTTGGTGGCTGCAATCTATCTTGTATCTTTTGTGATACTGATTTTGAGGATTTTGAAGAATTACCATTAGAACAAATTTTAGACATAGTTTGTCAATTATCTTTAAATGATCAAGATATTCGAGTAATAAATTTAATAGTAATAACTGGTGGAGAGCCATTTCGTCAGGAAATATCGCCAATTTGTCAGGCTTTGCTTGACCTAAATTATTCTGTTCAAATTGAAACTAATGGAACAATATATAGACCCATTCCCAAACAAGTAGAAATTATTTGTTCACCAAAAGTGGTTAATACAAAATATTTATCCATAAGAGAGGACATGCTTGAGAGGATCAATGCTTTTAAATTTTTAATTTCAACTAATATAATTGATTATTTTACTGTTCCAGAGCTTGGTCAAACTAAATATAATATTCCAGTTTATGTTCAATCAATGGATGAATATAATCGTGAAATTAATATAAAAAATAAAAAACATACGGTATATATTGCATTAAATAACAATTATCGTTTATCATATCAAATACATAAAGATTTAAATATTGAATAACAAAATGAAAAAAGCGGTAATATTAGTTAGCGGTGGTCTTGATTCTTCAACAGTTTTAGCAATGCTTAAAAGAGATAATTATGAAATTTATGCACTTAGTTTTAATTATCTGCAAAATCATTTAATTGAAATTGAGAAGATAAAGCAGTTCGTCAAATTATATAATGTAAAAGAACATAAAATTGTTAATTTGGACTTATCACCATTTAAAACGACCTCTTTAATTAACAAAGATATATCCGTTACTAAATATAAAACAAGTGCTGACATCGGAAATAAGGTGCCAAATACTTATGTTCCAGCAAGAAATACAATATTTTTGAGCTACGCACTCGGTTACGCTGAAGTAGTTGGAGCTCAAGAAATTTTTATTGGTGCTCATGTCATGGATGCAGCCAACTATCCAGATTGTAGCCTTGAATATTTACAAAGTTTTGAGGCGATGGCAAATCTAGCTACAAAAATGGGAATAGAGGGGGTAAAAACAAAAGTTATAGCTCCATTAATTAATATGAATAAGGCAGAAATTCTCAGAACAGGCCTAGATCTTGGAGTTGATTACTCAAACACCATTTCTTGCTATGATCCCAATGAGCAAGGTCATTCATGTGGAAAATGTCATCCATGTTTAACTAGGTTAGAGGCATTTAGAATTAATAATTTAAAAGACCCAATTAAATATATAAGTTAGATAAATATATAAATTATGAATACACAATTTTTTTTCTCTGCATTTCCAGAATTTGAGCTAGATGATATAGTTTTAAGGGAGATAAATTTAGACGACGTAGATGGTTATTTAGATTATATGAATAGGCCGGAGATGTTAAATTTTTTAACTAAAGAACATATTCCAAATACTCCTGAAAAATCATTAGAAGAACTTCAATATTGGGGTAGTTTGTTTCCAACGAAGCGCAGCATCTATTGGGCAATTGCCCTTAAAGAATGTGATAAAATTATTGGCACGGCTGGCTTTAATCACTTTTCGTTTGCAAATTCTAAATCAGAAATAAGTTATGATTTAAATCCTGATTTTTGGGGTAGGGGAATAATGCTTAAAAGCATTAAACATATATTAAAATTTGCCGAAAATCAGCTTCAGATTGTCAGAACTCAGGCAACTGTGACAGTAGACAATATTAACTCGATAAAATTATTAGAAAGATGTGGCTTTGATCGAGAAGGGCATATGAAAAAATATGAAATTGTAAATGGTGTTCATCAAGATTATTATTTATACGCTCGAGTAGTTTAATAAGATATAATTAAAAAATAAAATAGGATAATATAATGTTTAATAAAAAAAATATTCAAATAATTTTCTTCTGGTTATTTATGGTTAATACAACGCATGCAAAAATTATTGATATAGAATATATATCAAATGCATCATCAGAATTATTATTATTAGATCAAAATGATTTAATAACGATTGACGTTCGAAATGTTATATTTAGTGCTAAAGATGTTATTTTGACTAAACATTATAAAAAAGAATTTAAATTAATTTTAAGTGATTTAGAAAAAAAATTAGGCGACGTTGAAGCTGATCGTTTACATAGTATTATTTTAAATAGCTATGAGCCTAAAATAGTAGATTCAAATATGAGTGAATTAATTAAAAAAGCTCAAGAAAAACAAATCAAAGTTATTGCTGTTACTTCCGGAAAAATTGGCAAATTTGGTGTAATTAAAAGCAGAGAGGATTTAAGAATCGAAACATTAAAAGATTTGGGCTTTGATTTTAGTTCTAGTTTTGATAATAATTGTGTCATCGATAATAAGCTAAATATAGCTCCAATAATGTTTAAAAATGGGGTTTTGTTTACTTCAAATGCACTTAAAGGGGATTGTTTAGGCAAATTCTTAAATCATATTAAATTTAAGCCTAAGAAATTAATTCATATTGATAATAGTATGAAAATGTTAGTTAGTATGGAAAAATATTGTAATGAAAATGGAATTGAATTCTTAGGTATTCATTTTACTAAAATATTTTTAGAGAAACCAGGATATTTAGATCAAAAATTTGTTGATAAACAATTCGAAATTCTTCAAAATGATAGTAAGTGGATTTCAGATTCAGTTGCTAAATGCATGATTGAGCAATGTAAGAAAATTATTAAAAAGAAATAGCCTAAAAAATAGGCATATTTACATATCTATTAAATATAGAGCTATTAATTGATAACTCACAATGTTATGCACATTTATTGTG
>JAYUJO010000026.1:0-2995 GCA_043765215.1 Rickettsiales bacterium
CAATTGTTCAATATATAATTAATAAGGGCGCTGAAACAGATAAACAAAATATAGATTTCCCAACTCCTATTGTCAGTGCAATTCAAAAAGGAAGTTTTAAACTTGTAGAATTATTATTTGATGAAAATAGTGGTATTGATCTTTGCTCAAATTTAAATTCATCACTCATTAATCTAGCAATTAATAATGGAAATATTGACATAGTAAAATTACTCATTCAAAAGGGAGCTCTTGCTAATACAATAGATGGGAATTTATTTATTTCACCTTTAGAACAAGCTGCTAGTAGTAATGAAGAAATTTTCAATTTAATTTTAGAAAATACAGATATACAATTCATTAATTACAAGACGCTTAATGCTGCAGCTCTTGCTGGTAACCTTAACTATTATAAACAGATTTTAAACAAAATTAATGAAGCACAGATTCTTAATGTTGATAACGTAAATATAATGGCATCTGCAATTAAATCGGGCAATGAAGATTTTGTTCAATATTTGCTTGAGGAAGATTTTCACATTGTTGAAACAGAACATTCTAATTCCATATTAGGTTTAGCCATAAAAAGTAACCTATCTTTGAAATTAATTAAAAAATTACAAAACTTTGGAGCAAAGATTAATCCTGATTCAGATCAAATTTATTCCACTCCACTCATGACCGCTATAGAAAATGATAATAATGAAATTATAGAATATTTACTTGAGAATAATGCAAATGTAAACTCAACTAATCCAAAATTAATTGGTACTCCGCTAACATCAGCAATTTTGCAAAAAAATCTTCCTCTTATAAAAATATTAATTGAGGAATTTAATGCAAATATTAACTATACTAATGAAGATTATTCTATTCTTTCTGTAGCAGTTGCTTCTGGAAATATTGATATTGTAAAATATTTATTAAGTCAAAATGTTGAACTTAAATGGGAAAGCGAATCTAGTAATTTAATTTTTCAAGCAATAACATCGAAAAATATTGAAATGCTAGAGTTTGTTTTAAAAAATGATGATTTACCACCCGCGCCACAATCTAGCCAGGAATATTTAGAGTTTGTTTGCTCAACAATAGCTAAGCCTCTTGATCAAGATATATTTATAAAATTATTATTAGAAAATGGTGCAACTGTTCATACAGTAGATTATCAAAAGAGAGCTTTAATTGATAGATCAGAAGCAGATAGTAGGCATGAATTAGTAGAAATTTTAACTCAATATGGAGAAGTAATTAATCTAAATAATCAAAATCCACCTTTATGGATTAATGAATATAAAAATATTATAATATTTTTTCCTCAAATATTCTCGTTAATCTTCTCTAATGTTTCTAATTATAACCCTAATTTATTTAAACATTTTTTTTATACTGAATTAGAAAAAACAAAGTTCATTAATGATTTGAGAAATGATATAGAAGATTATATAAAATCTTACACTATTGAAGTAAAAAAAGCACAAATAGATGCTAAAATTTTAGCAATAGGATGGGAAATTTCTGAAACGCAAAATCATATAAATGAAAGTCAAGAAAGAATTAACGATTTAAGTTCCAAAAGTTATTACGATATAACCTTTGAAAAAGAAAAAAAATTAATATTTAAACAAATTGAAAATTTAACTAAATCTCAAGATTATAAAGAAAATGTAATTATTAAAAATGAATTGCTTAATTTAAAAGATAAATTAACTAATTTAAAAGTTCTATTTAAAAAAAATTCAGAGCAAGAGATTGATTTACTTAGAGAGAAAAAAAATCGCTTGAGGAAAAAAATGAATGTTTTAAATATCATCTATATTCACTTGAACAGAAGAGAAAAGAAGTCGATAGCTTACCAAACTCAACACTTAAGAAAATTGAAAAAATAATTCAATTTAAAGATTTAATTTTAGATCCATCTTTAAGTATGTATAAAATTATTGAAAATAAATCTCCTGAAGAAATAGTAAATAAATCTACATTAAGAAAATTTGAAAGTTTAAGTTCATCAGTAAAAGTAGCCGTAATCGATGGATTTAAAGAAAATCAATTATTAGAATGCTCAACATTTCATCATCCTAAACTTGATGATAAAATCACTGTTTCATCAAAATTAAGAAAGCTTGAGGCTGATGATCATGCGGCTCATGTTTGTGGTATTATCTCCGATATGACTGACGAATCCACAATTTTTGACATATTTTGTTTAAATAACGACTTATTTGAAATAAAATTTACTGAAAAGACAATTGTTAATATGAGCATAGTGTCTGAAACATTAAATACAGAAAATGAAACTTATAATTTTGTAATAAATAATTTAGATACATGTATATTTATTATTTCGCTTGGCAATACTTCAAAATCTTATGATGACCAAGATTATCTTCGTTTTAAAAATTTAGATTTAATTAAACATAAAGTTATATTTGTTGGAAATATTGCAAGTGATGGAAAAACTTTATCTCCTTCTAGCACTATTCCTGGACAAAATAAAGATATGCAAGAAATGACTGTTTTTGCACCAGGGCATCAAATAAATTCAACAGTGCCAATATTAACCGAAGAAGAATTCGAAAAACAATATCCTGATCAGCAATATAATGATACTGGGTTTGCAGAAATGACTGGTACTAGCATGGCGGCCCCTTTAGTTGCAAATCTAACTCAACAATTTCCAAGCCTTTCACAACAAGAAATAGTACAAATAGTTCGAGGTAGTTGCACTCAAATTGCAGAGCCCGAGCTTGTTGGCAACGGTTTAATTAATTATAATAACCTGAGTTCGATATAAGAGAAAGGAATAAATAGATAGAAGAAACTTTTAATTGATGATAGGATGCAAGTTTAAACCTAAACCAAGAGGAAATAATGCTTGCACCCATAGAAGATATATTCTACGAAATTGATGATTTTTGCAAAGACTATTATCAAAAACAATCAGAATATTTATTATTAAATCCAAGTAGAAAAAGAAATAGAAAATATCGATTATCTCATAGCGAAATTATAACAATAG
>JAYUJO010000027.1:0-7866 GCA_043765215.1 Rickettsiales bacterium
CACTTAAAAAAGCAACCAATTTTGGTGCGCTGAATATAATACCAACACCTGCAGCAGTTGCTGCAGCAATACCCCAATTAAGTTTGCCTAAAAATAGACCAACTCCAACTGAGAAAATTGCAATAGTAGCAATACCTCTAGCAATACCACCAGTAAGATTAGAAACTAAGCGACATAATGTTGCGCCAACAACATTATTATTATTAGCAGCGGCAGCATCAGCTGCAAATGCCGCGTCACTAGCAGTTAAAACTACACATATAGATGCGAAAACTAAAAATAGTTTCCAAGCTAAGTCTGCATTTAATTCAATGTAATATTTTGATAAATTCATTATTAATATTCCTATAATTTGTTAATTCTAAGTTCATGTTCTTTGAGTTTATATTTTTAATTCACTTTTGGTCAAGTTAATTATATATAAAAATAATAGTTACTTTTAACTAATGACAATTTGTGTGTGCTTTTTGTTTTAAAGTATTATTCATTGACAGAACTGTATAAAATCCACTAAATATAACAAGATAAAAAATATTTAAATTAATATGATCAATATAAAATTTCCAGATGGCTCCATAAAGCAGTTTGAGCAAAATATTACAGGCCTCGAAGTTACTCAAAGCATATCATCATCACTAGCTAAAAGTGCCATGATTGTGTCGATTAATGGAGAGCTTAAGGATTTATCTTTTCCAATTAGCGATGATTGTGAATTAAAAATTTTAACTGAGAAGGATCCAGAATGTTTAGAGATAATTAGGCATGATACAGCTCACATTATTGCTCAAGCTGTTAAAGAATTATTTCCAGAAGTACAAGTGACCATAGGCCCTGCAATTAAAGATGGTTTTTATTATGATTTTGCAAAAGATGTTCCATTTACAACTCAAGACTTGGAAAAAATTGAGGCAAAAATGCATCACATAGTTAAGCAAAATGTTGCGTTCAAAAGAGAAGAATGGGATCGCGATGATGCAATCAAAATGTTTAAGGAAATGAAAGAGTTCTATAAAGCAGAAATTATAGAATCAATTCCTCAAGGCGAAAAAATTACCTTATATAGGCAAGGTAATTTTGTTGATTTATGTCGAGGTCCGCATTGCCCATCAACTGGACGAATTAAACATTTTAAATTAATGAAAGTTGCTGGCGCTTATTGGCGCGGTGATAGCAATAATCAAATGCTACAACGAATATATGGCACTGCTTGGGCTACTAAAGAACAATTGGAGCAGCATCTATATCGATTAGAAGAAGCTGAAAAAAGAGATCATAGAAAACTTGGACGCGAGCTTGATCTTTTTCATTTTCAAGAAGAAGCTCAAGGCATGGTTTTTTGGCATGATAAAGGATGGAGTATCTATCGCACGATTGAGAGTTATATTAGACGAAAATTGCAAAAAGCCAATTATTTGGAAGTTAAAACACCAATAGTTGTTGATCGAAAATTATGGGAAGCTTCAGGCCATTGGGAAAAGTTTCGCGATGATATGTTTACAGTCGAAACTGAAGATAAAACATATGCTTTAAAGCCAATGAACTGCCCATGCCATGTACAAATTTTTAATGTTGGCACTAAAAGTTACCGTGATTTACCAATCCGAATGGCGGAATTTGGTTCATGTTTTCGTAATGAAGCATCTGGGGCATTGCATGGCTTACTTCGCGTTAGAAACCTTGTGCAAGATGATGCGCATATATTTTGTACAGAAGATCAAATTACTGCCGAGACAATTGAATTTTGTAAATTATTAAAAGAAGTCTATAAAGATTTCGGCTTTCACGAAGTCAAAGTTAAATTCTCCGATAGACCAGAAGTCAGAGCTGGTGATGATTTAGTTTGGGATAAATCAGAATCTGCTTTAAAAACCGCTGTAGAGCAAGCTGGACTTGAATATGAAATGAATCCAGGTGAGGGCGCATTTTATGGACCAAAACTTGAGTTTGTTTTAACTGATGCTGTTGGCAGAGATTGGCAATGTGGGACTATTCAAGTTGATTTTGTTCTACCTGAGCGACTTGATGCTGAATATATTGCTCCAGGCGGCGATAAATTGCGCCCTGTAATGCTTCACAGAGCAGTAATAGGTTCATTTGAGCGCTTTATTGGTATATTAATTGAGCAACATGCGGGTAAATTTCCGCTTTGGCTTGCACCAATTCAAGTTGCACTTGTTGGGATTACTAATGATCAAGATGATTATATAAAGAAATTACATGCAAAACTTATTAATAGCCAAGTAAGATCTGAGCTTGACATTTCAAGGGAAAAAGTGAATTATAAGATACGACATTTTTTGAATTTGAAGGTACCAATTATTGCTGTTGTTGGTAAAAAAGAACAGGAGAATAATACAATTGCGCTACGCTATCTTGGCTCTGATGAACAGCATAATGTTACGCATGAAGAGCTGATTGAAATTGTCGCTCAGGAAAATAAAAAATATTTTAGCTAAATAGAAAAATACAAAACAATTAATTAACTTTGGAGAGATTACCATATCTGAGAATAAAAAAAGTAAGTTTCCTAAATCTAATAAGGAAATTAAAGCTGATCAAGTTCGCTTAGTTGATGTTAATGGCGAGATGATTGGTGTAGTTGATTTGCAAAAAGCATTACAAATTGCTGCAGATGCAGGGCTTGATTTAGTCGAAATATCGCCTAATGCAAAACCGCCTGTGTGCAAAATTCTGGATTTTAGTAGGTTTAAATATGATGCGAAAAAAAAGCAGCAGGAATCTAAGAAGAAGCAGAAAAAAACTTCTCTTAAGGAAATGAAATTTAAAGTTAATATTGCTCAAGGTGATTTTGACGTTAAATTAAATAAAATTAAAAAATTCTTGGAAGGTGGTGATAAGGTCAAGATCTCTCTATGGTTTAAGGGTCGAGAAATTGTTCATAAAGATAAAGGTAAGGAGCTGTTTGATAGAATTTGGGCAACAATTGAAACTTTAGCTAAAATTGAATCTGAACCAAAAATGGAAGGCAAGCAAATTATCATGGTTGTTTCCCCAAATATTGTCGTTGAGTAACAGCATTTTACTTTTAATATATTATGTCAGTTTATAGCAAAATCAAACTATCATAAACTGACATTAAAGTTGAAATTACTTCTATAACCATTTAACACTGTTTCTAGGATCATACTAGCAGCAGTTAGGTCATCTATTTTATTTCTATCTTTTCGTTTGAGATTAAAGTTTTTTAAAAAATTATTAGCAGCTTTAGAAGTCAATCGTTCATCTTGAAAAAAAATTGGGATATTAGATTGACCTAATATTTTATTGGCAAATTTCTCAATTACAATAGTTTGATCACTTGCTGTTCCATCCATATTAACGGGCATTCCGAGTGTAATAGCGCAGATATTTTTCTCATGTATTATTTTAATGATTTGATTGACCTTGTTTTTTTCAAGAATATCGTCCAATAATTTGTAGGGCATAGCTATACTGTGACCCGGATCAGATAGGGCAAGACCAATTTTCTTGCTACCATAATCAATAGCTAGAATGAGCTTTCCTTCTTGAAAAAATTGATAAAATTCTTGCAGTGTTTTTACTATCATGCTAATTAACTATCATGTTAATTTATTTATAAAATTTATAGTATATGATATCATTTTTTAAAAAACACCTCGATATAAATTTAATAAAAATATCATCATTATTTGCTTTAATACATTGCTTATTATTCAATAGTGTAGTTTATCTAAATAAATTCCATTATATTAGCTCTGGCATTGTGAGCGCAATTTTAGAAATTGTAAAGGATTTTGCCTATGATTTAACGATTTTATTCGTTATGTTCTTTGGTTTAACTATTTACAGATTGTTATTCATAAGCGGGTCTTTATTATTATTTATTACTGGCGCTTTAGCTAGCTATTATCTATTCTTTTTCTCAATTAGTCCAACTCCTTCATTAATGCCTTCTATATATGGAACAAATTTAACTGAAATTAATGAGTTAGTCAGCGCTAGAATGCTGGTGTGGGTGATATTTAGTATTTCAATTTGCGTGTATACAATTAATCATTTTAAAATACAAATATCCAAACTATATTTTAATAAGCTTCTATCCTCAATTTGTCTGGTAATTGCAATTAGTAATATAATTAGCCCTAAATTTAGTTATATGAAAACCTCATTTCCAATACAATATTTTCATAATAGTTATGAATATTTTTTTGGTAGAACAAAAGATCATGCCCGTCAGAATATAGCTTTAAAATATAATTTTTCAGATATGTCCGATCAAGAAGTTATTGGTGTTTTAGTTATTGGTGAGGCTGCTAGATATAGCAATTTTGGTATTAATGGTTATGAGCGAGATACAACGCCTAATTTATCTAAGATAAATAATCTTTCGCATTTTAAGGCGCGTTCATGTGCCAGCACAACTTTTTTGTCAGTGCCATGCATGTTGTCGCGATATAGTGAAAAAGATATAGACTCTGTGCACACTGAGACTAGTTTTTTATCTGTACTTACAAAGCTTAATTTTGAAACAATATGGCTTGGTTCTCAGTCAATTACAAAATATTATAAAAGTAGAAAAGGCGGTTCTTTTTACGATGAAGTAAAATTCAGCTTAATTCCAGGTGGCTCAATTGCAATGCTACCCAATAGTCTTGATGAGAAGATATTACCATATTTTGAGCAACATATTCAGTCTAATAATAAAAAATTCATTATATTACATACAACAGGAAGTCACTGGAACTATTCAGAGAGATATCCTCAAACATTTGCTAAATTCCAGCCAGATATGAGTCATAGCCTCAAGATAGATGCAGCAAGTTGTGATGCAGTTGAGCGCCTTAATAGTTATGATAACTCAATATTATATACGGATTTTTTTTTGTCTAGTGTAATAGATTCGCTTAAAGGTAAAAATGCTTTTGTTATTTACAGTTCAGATCATGGTGAATCACTTGGTGAAAATGGAGTATTAACTCATGGTTCACATGAATATGTCAAAGAGCAGAGAGAAGTCCCATTGATGATTTGGTTTTCTGATAGTTTTATTAAATCTCATCCTGAAAAATTCCGAGCAATTGAATCTTACAAAAATAAAGAATTATCACATGATTATATTTTTCATACAATCCTTGATTGCCTTAATATTGATTCTAATATTATAGATAAATCTTTAAGTTTATGCCATCAATAATTTATGAAAATATATTTAATAGCAGGTGAAAATTCAGGAGATTATATTGGATCTAAATTAATATGTTCTCTTAAAAAAATTTCAAATTCCGTTGAAATTAATGGGATAGGGGGTGTAAATATGCAAAATATTGGTTTTAAATCTCTATTTGATATTAAAGAAATAAATTTAATGGGTTTCTTTGAAATACTTCCTCATATATTTCGTTTAAAAAAACTAATAAATAAAACTGTTGAAGATATTATCGATAAGAAAACTGAAATATTAGTTACCATAGATTCACCAGGATTTACTTATCGCGTAGCAAATAAGCTTAAAGCCTTAGCACCGCATATTAAATTAGTACATATAGTAGCGCCTTCAGTATGGGCATATAAACCAAAGCGAGCTCTAAAATATGCTAATCTATATGATCTAATGTTAACATTATTTTTATTTGAACCTGATTATTTTAACATACATGGTTTAAAATCAATTTGTATTGGTCACCCTATATTTCAGCAAAAATTCTATGCTAAAACAGATCAATTAAGAAGTGAATTTAATATTGGTGAAAATGTAAAAGCCATAGCTGTGACCCCTGGCAGTAGAATAGGGGAAATAAATCGCCATATGCCCATAATTATTGATAGTTTTAATGAATTAAGTAAGAAGCATAATATTAAAGTAATATTTATTCAAAGTGATGAGAGCAACTTTAAGCATATCGAAAAATATTTAGAAAATATAAATTTTGACTATTCTTTAACTATTGAGCGACTCAAGGCTTTTGCTGCTTGTGATGTGGCCTTAGCTAAATCCGGCACTAATTCATTAGAAATTGCAGCTTCAGGTACCCCTATGATTGTTGGTTACTTGCTTAATTCATTATCATTTTTTCTACTTAAGTTAATGATTAAAATCAAATATGCTTGTTTGATCAATATTATTTCAAATGAAGAAATTATTCCAGAATATATTCAAAATAATTTTAATACTAAAAATATTGTATTAAAATTAAATGAAATATTAAATAATGATTCAATGGCTCAAGAGCAAATAAATAAATCAAAATTAATATTAAATAATATTGGCTTTGAGTCAGCAAAAATTCCAAGCGATATAGCTGCTCGTCAAATTATTGATATGATTAAATGATTATCAAATATATTCAGCAAAAATTAGATATTGAATATCAAAATCTAAGCCTATGGTATTTTGTTAGTTTTATTTTTGGCATAATATATTTTTTTCAAAATGATTTAACTCTTAATCTATATCAATCATTAGCAATTATTGCTTCAATCATTGTTTTAGCCACTTATAATAAGAATAAGAACATTATTATTATATTTTGTTCTTACTGCATATTAATGTTTTTATTAGGCTTCCTTATAAGCCAAAATAGATTAATGTCAGTTAAAACCCAACCTATAAATAGAATAACTATTGCAGAAATTACTGGCGAGATAGTAAATATTAAACCCTCTCTTAAAGGTCAGCAAGTTACAATTGCAAATATTAAATCTAATAATAATTTAAACAAAATTAGAGTTAATATTACGGATAAATTGATAACACAGATCAAGCAAGGCGATATTATTAGTTTAAAAGTTAAATTATATCCTTTAACAAATAGCATGCTACCATATTCATTTGATTTTGGTTTTTACATGTATTTAGATGGTATTCAAGGATCTGGTTACGCTTTAACACCTGCAATCATTGTTGAGAGAAAAAATAATAAATTAAAAGCATATATTGATCAAATTAGGATCAAAATTTACAGAAGGCTCATTGAAATTATGGGTTCTGAGAATGGTAATTTCGCAGCAGCTATTTTAATTGGTGAAACCAAAGCAATACCTACAAATATTGCTCAGAATATGAGGGATACTGGTGTTGCCCATATTTTAAGTGTATCAGGTTTACATTTATCTTTAGTTGCCATGATATTTTTTACTATTAGTAGAATATTATTTAACTGCTCAAATTTTATTGCCTTTAATTTTAACGTGAAGATTATGGCTGCCTGCATTTCAATAGCAGGGAGTTTTATTTATTTGCAAATAAGTGGTAATAATATTGCAGCAACTAGAGCATTTATTATGACTGCAATTTTTATGTTTGCAGTTATTATTGGTCGATCAATTTATCCAATGCGATCTGTTGTGTGTGCTGCATTTTTAATATTGTTATTTCTGCCTGAGTATATCTTGCATCCAAGTTTTCAGCTCTCTTTTACAGCAGTTTTATGTCTTATTTCTGGGTATGAATTATATATTCGTAATAATCATATTTTTGGCAGAAATAGCGGTATAATTTCGTCTATAAAAATGTATATTTTCACTAATATTTATACCAGTTTTCTCGCAAGTATAGTCACTGCACCATATGTAGTTTATCATTTCTATAAATTTGCTAATTATTCTGTTTTAATGAATCTAATTGCAGTGCCATTAATGTCTTTTTTCATGATGCCACTCGCATTACTTTCATTATTTCTAATGCCAATTGGAGCTGATCTGTGGATATTGAAAGCTCTATCATTTTTTATTAGCATAATTATTAATAGTGCAAATTTTATAACTACATTGCCGTTCTCAGTTTGGTATATAGTAAATTAACTTGAGATAGCATAGAAAGAGTGATAGTAAAGAGTTAGAAATGCAAGCATATAGTATAGATTTAAGGAAGAAGGTAATAAAGTA
>JAYUJO010000028.1:0-2963 GCA_043765215.1 Rickettsiales bacterium
GTGGGTCAGATTTGAATGGCAATTTGGTATTGGTGTGTTAGTTGCACTTATTCATGACGTGATCCTTAGCCTTGGATTTATGAGTATTACTAAATATGATTTTAATTTAAGCACAATAGCAGCAATTTTAACTATAATAGGTTACTCTGTGAATGACTCAGTAGTTATCTATGATCGAATTCGAGATAATTTAAGAAAATTTAGTAGGAAAACAGTAGATGAAATAATTAATTCAAGTATAAACGAAACATTATCCAGAACTACGATCACTGCTTTGACCACTTTGCTTGCTAATCTAGCCCTTATTGTGCTTGGTGGAGAGGCAATTCGTAGCTTTAGCATATTAGTATTTTTTGGTATTTTTGTTGGCACTTGTTCATCTATATTTATTTCAGCGCCAATATTGACTTTATTTAATTTAAAAAACTTAAAAGAGTAAATTTTATGAGAATTTCTGCAAACGATATTAAAAATGGTAATGTGCTTGATTACGAAAATGAATTATGGGCAGTTATAAAAAATCCAGAACATACAAAGCCTGGAAAAGGTGGTGCTTATGTTCAAGTTGAAATGAAAAATTTGCGTACTGGTAATAAACTTAATCAAAGATTTAGTTCTTCTGAAAATGTTGAAAGAGCATTTCTAGAGCAAGTCAAAATGCAATTTTTATATGCAGAAGATAAGAAGCTTATTTTCATGGATCCAGAAAGTTTTGATCAAATTATGCTTGATAATACCATGCTTGGTGATAAGCTCCCATTTTTAACGGACGGCATGGATGTTATGATTGAGTTTTATCAAGATAAAGCTCTGAACATTAAGCTTCCAGCCACCGTGATTGTTGAAGTAGAGCAAACAGATCCTGTAATTAAGGGTTCTACCGTTACTTCGTCGTATAAGCCTGCAATATTAATTAATGGCTTAAAAGTTATGGTTCCTCCATATTTAAATTCAGGGGAAAAAATTGTTGTTAAAACAGAAGATTTAACCTTTGTGGAAAGGGCAAAATAATGGAAGGAGAAATTGGCTTAATAGTTGATGCTTCAAGGCAGGCATCTAGATTTTTATTACGTGACTATTTTGAATTAGAGAATTTACAAGGCTCAAGCCGTAAAACCTTGGCTTATAGTCAAAGATCTTGTATGAAAATTCTGCAAGTATTGCAAGAAAAATTAAGCAAATATTTTAAGACAATTATATTTGATAGTAAGGAATTAACTAATTTAAGTTTTACTGATACAGCAATACTAGTAGAAACGATCGATGGATTTGCTAATCTGACTAGGTCTTTGCCATTTTTCTCAATCATGATCACTGTTTTGAAAATTAAAAATGATCAAGTTATTGCAGAGAAATCGGTAATGAATTTTCCAATTCTTGGTGAAATATATTATGTTGAGAAGGGTAGGGGAACTTGGCTTGAGAGATTTAATATTAATTTTCCTGGTGCATTAAGATTGCGTGTTTCTGGTATTGATAATATTGAGGAAGCTATTGCGACCACTAATTTTAATACACTTGAAATTGCTAAAATATTGCCAAATTTGAGACTATATGATTCATATACTTACTCAATTGCACAATTAGTCTCTGGTAAACTAGATGTTGCAATCATTAGGCCTAGTGAAATATCAAATCTTGGTTGTAAATTATTTATTGATGAAGCTGTTGGAGCTTATCATGAGCAAAATCAAACAATTATTGCATCTAATATTCCTCTTCATGACAAAATTAAACATTTAGTGGATAAAATAGGCAAAATATAATAATTATTATTTATATGAATTTTAGTGTTTTTAAATTATAATCTCACTATTTAATAAAAAAAATGCTCAAAAGCGAATAATTCTTTTACCTATCATATTTTTTCAATTATCATTAATTTTATATTCTTAATTTCTTAATTTAAGTTTTATGAATATAAAATTTATTTATGTTTTAATTAGATTAAAATAGGTATTCTACTTTGACTAGAAAATTTACAATAAGCTGTGACTTTAACGGTCAAATGTCTCCATTTGCTATATATATAGGAAAACCTGAAAAAGGTCATCATCCACTGCATTTTCAAGCTGATTGGGTAACTAAAGTTCGATCAGGATCTATACCTAGTGAGGTTATGGAATCTATAACACAACTTCAACAATTAGCTGAAAAAAATAATGTTTCTCTGGAAGATTTGTGTGTTTACGCTCTTGGCACCGAAGAGGAACAAAGATTGATGGAAGAAGGGAACGAGGATAATGAGGATGTGGATCTTGAATTAGATGAGGATGAAGAATTAGACGAGGATGAGGATGAAAAGCTTGAAGAAGAACTAGAAGAAGAACTAGAAGAAGAATTAGAAGATGCCGAACTAAAAGAAGAGCTAGAAGAAGAGCTAGAAGAAGAGCTAGAAGAAGAGCTAGAAGAAGAGCTAGAAGAAGAGCTAGAAGAAGAGCTAGAAGAAGAGCTAGAAGAAGAGAAGCTTGATAAAAAGTTGGTTGAAATAGAAATGGATGATGAATTAGAAGATGAATTTAAAGATGATACTAAGAAAGAGCTCGAAGAAGAAAAGCAAGAACAGTTAGTTGTAAAACCAAAAAAACCTAGAAAGAAGGCTGTAATAACAACTAAAAAGTCTAAAAAACCTAAAAAAACTGATGATTAAAATATAGCAATTATGATATACAGAGTAAAATCATTGTAATCTTATAAATTTAATTTATAAATGACTTAATTATAAGATTACAATCTCATATAAATTTTTATATTTATTTAAAATCATGAAAAATAAGAAATTCTCAAGAAAAATTGAAAATTTCACCTGTCAAATATGCAATCATTTTAATCAAGGATCTGGTTACACAAATCATTGCACTCAATGCTTTTACAGTAAACATGTAGACGTTAATCCTGGTGATAGGTCAGCCGAATGCGAGGGAATGATGAAACCAATTTCATATAAAATTGATAAAAAAAAA
>JAYUJO010000029.1:0-7785 GCA_043765215.1 Rickettsiales bacterium
AAACGTTGGATAAAACAACAAATTGTATATTTTAATACTTTATACGATTCCTTGGTTTCCTTTTTTAATTACGCTATCTCATCTTGATTTACTATAATATCATTAACCTTATGTCGAACTCAGGTTAATTTAACAAACGATTTAGGGTTTCCTATTTTAACTAGAGCTTGTATTTCAAATACTTGTATTTCAAATAATATAGATCTAATAAAAATTATTCTCACTAGAGATGAAGATAATTTTGCATTTTATGAAAGAATAGCTACAGAGTTTAAACCAGGATTAAATGTTTTACCTGAAGGTTTGCCTAATGAAATTCAAAGCTTAATTGGTGAGTATGGTCTATGGAATTTATTGAATCAAGATGATAGTTCTAAGTTATCTAATATAGAAGAAGTGCCAGCTACAGGTGAGAGTGATATTTAAAAAAAATTTATTTTTGATGAATCCCCTTGCTTACTGGAGGATTCATCTTTAAGTTAGATTGACGATGGCGCTAAGCTAAATAACAAAACTTAAGTCTTAACGCTCCACGCACATGGCAATGCCCATTCCTCCGCCCATGCATAATGTGACTAATCCTTTTTTAGCGCCTGATCTTTTCATCTCATGAAGCATAGTTACCAAAACGCGCGCTCCACTTGCACCAATTGGATGGCCCAGAGCAATTGCTCCACCGCACACATTAACTTTGCTTTCATCCCAGCCCATTTCACGATTGACGTATATAGATTGAGCTGCAAAAGCCTCATTTGCTTCTATGATATCTAAATCCTTGGCGCTCCAGCCTGCTTTTTCCAAAGCCCGTTTTGAGGCAGGGACAGGTCCCGTTCCCATAATTGCTGGATCAACGCCATAACTTGCATAAGAAACAATGCGGGCAAGCGGCGTTAGATTATGTTTTTTAATGGCATCTTTTGATGCGATTAATAAAGCAGCAGCTCCATCATTAATGGTCGATGAATTACCAGCAGTTACTGTTCCATTTTCTTTAAAGGCTGGCTTTAATTTGGTCAATGATTCCATATTTGTATTTGCCCTAATTCCTTCATCTTGAGCAAATTCAATTGTTTCTTTTTTAATTTGCACTTTGATTGGTACTATTTCATCTTTAAATTTGCCTTGCTCTTGAGCTTTAGCACTTTTTAATTGTGAATCTAGGGCTAATTTATCTTGCGCCTCTCGATCAATATTAAATTTCTCAACCATATTTTCAGCCGTGATTCCCATCATTTTGCCAGAGTATGCATCGGTCAGCCCATCATACATCATAAAATCAATTAATTTTAAATCACCGAATTTCACGCCGCCACGAATATAACCACCATGCATGCCAAGGGACATATTCTCTTGGCCGCCAGCAATCATCACCTCGCCTTCTCCTGCCTTAATTGCATTTGCAGCTAAGCAAACTGCCATTAATCCAGAGCCACAAACTTTATTAATAGTGGTGGCTGGAATTTCTAATGGTAATTTAGCATATATTGAGGCTTGGCGTGCAGGATTTTGCCCAGAACCACCAGTGATAACTTGCCCCATGAATATCTCATCTATTGCATTTGGATCAATGCCGCTAATTGCCACAATATTTTTGATCACTTCCGCTCCAAGCATAGGCGCTGATATATTTGATAAACTTCCTAAAAAACTACCAATTGCTGTTCTTTTTCCTTGCGCGATATATATTTCCATAAAATTCCCCTCTTTATTTAAATTGTTACAAGCCAATTATTATATTTTTTAAGAAAATCAATTTTAGTATTAATTAAATAACTAATATGACCTCCATCTACTTTTATTAGTGTAGTATTTTTTAATTCTTTTTGCAAAGAAACTATTGATTGATAAGGCGCAATTTGATCGCTCCGTGCGCTGATAATACATACAGGCATCGTTAACTTCTTAATATGAACGACCTTATCATTGATAATCCATTTTTGATTATGACATTCATTATTAATGCAAAATTTATCTATAATATCAATAAATAATGATTTCGGTATGTCAATGCCTGATTGCAACCAATGCTCTGTGCAAAGGAAAATTTCGCGTAAGTTTTTTGGCAAAGTAAAGTATTTCTCAATTTTTTTATTAAATTGCATGGGAAACATCAGGAAAAACATGATCTGAATATATAATTTTGGAATAACATCCATATCTTTAATTGTTTCTTTTAAATCAATATTATTTCTCATGAACGTGAATTTTTGCAAATGCGAAAAATCCCATGGTGTTGTCAGCAATGTTAAACTATTAACCACAGTCACCCCAGCACCAAGGCAAATATTGCCGCCAATACAATGACCTATTAAATTAATTTTTTTATTTGCATATTCAGTCAAAAACTCAATAATATTTTCAAGTTCATGGACCAAATCATTAAACAGCAACTGTTTCTCACTCTCTTGCCAATCAATTAAGTAAACATTGCCTTGTTTTAAAAGATTATCAATGAAATTATTTGCCTTGGAGATAAATAAAATTTCTGGTGAATTAAAAATAGATGGAGTAATTAGAAAAATATTCTCAGTCTTAAAATCTGATTTATATAATAATAATGAGGCTATTTGTGAGGCATAAATTTTATCATCCGCCCTGCTTCGATATTTTAAATTTTTATTCTCAATGGCAAATTTTTCATATTCTTTTTCATATTGATTAAAGTCATTTATTTTAACATCAAACATAAAAAATATTGGCTATAAATTGTTGACTTTTAATTATTATTTTGCTTTTCAAGCTTTGGGTTTATTCCAACTATAGCTAACACTCATATCGCATACAAGCCAATTATTACTTGAAGTTTTTTAATATATAACTAAGTGTGTTAGCTCGAAAATATAATGCAAGATTTATGTAAGGATAGATTAGAACTGCAAGATAATTTAGATCAATTTAAACTATTTTTAGAAGCTAGTAGAAAAAAAGGTGCCCACAAAGTATATGATGATTCTATTGAAGCAGAAGGCGTTATAGCTGAAATTAAAGAAATCCCTCTTGCAGAACAAAATGATGATGAGACGCAAGATGCATTAATTGATGTTATATGTAATTGTGAACTATCAGTAGCAGATGCTGCTGACGCTGAATTACCATTATAGTAATCTAGCCAGCGTCTATAATAATTTTTTTGAAGCGAAGATTAAGATTTTCACTTAAATTATCCTTCGCTAATGTAATACAAAAGCATATCTTGAATAATACTTCAAGATATGCTTTATTGCCAAAAGTATAATATTGACTCCTAATAAATTGTTTGTTATGATGGGCGCCAATTATTTTCATCGTAAGCTTTAAGTTAGCGCGCAAAATATTTTATATGTAAAATATTTAAGCATAAGCAAACATATCTGCGACTAGAAATTACTTTTAAAGTTTTTTTTTTGTCTTGTAGGGTGCTTCGCAAACCATGTCTAATAATCAACTTAATCAGTTTAAAAGTAAATTTCGTAATATTTTCTGGCCTATTCATAATTCAGAATTGTCGAAATTCATTCCTATTTCAGCTTTAATGTTTTGCGTGATTTTTAACCAAAATATTTTGCGTATATTAAAAGATAGTATCTTAATTTCAGAAGTCAGCGCTGAGATTACTAGTTTTAGTAAAGTATACGTCGTGGCGCCCATGGCTACAATATTTGTTATAGCCTATGCAAAGTTGATTAATCATTTACCAATTCATAGAATTTTTTACTATTTGGCTGCTATTTTTTCTAGTTTTTACATAGTTTTTGCTTTCATAATTTATCCAAATATTGATTTATTTCATATGGATAAGGCAACTCTAGAATTACTAATGATTGAAAGCCCGCATATGAAATGGTATATCGCGGCAGTTGGTAATTGGAGCTATATTATATTTTATTCACTATCAGAATTATGGCCAAATGTATTTTACGTTTTGTTATTCTGGCAGATTGCAAATGAAGTGACTAAGACTGATGAGGCTAAGCGTTTTTATACTTTATTTTCATTATTTGGCAATTCGTCATTAATTTTAGTTGGCTTTTTAATGATGCATCTGTCAAGTGATAATAGCGTTTTAAATAAATTATTTACTACCTCAGATAGCAAAATTATTTTAACGCAGGTTTCCATTAGCATGGCGACGATATCTACAGTTTTATCTTGTTTATTAGTTCGCTATATTGCAAAAAATTTGATAAATGACCCACTTGATTTAAACAATGCTGCTAAAAATAAATTAAATAGACCAAAAATGGGCATCATCGAGAGCTTCAGATATATAACCCGCTCGAAATATCTGTGGTTAATGCTGATATGCTCTGCTTCATTTGGTTTATCAATGAACTTAGTTGAAGCTGTATGGAAAGCAAAAATTAAAGAGCTCTATCCGACTGTTAATAGCTTTGCTGAATTTAATAGCCTTTATATTTTATGGACCGGCGTTGCTATTATGGTGATGACGATTATTGGCAATAATGTGATGCGCCGAAGTAATTGGTTTGTAGCTGCCGTGATTTCACCCGTCATTATTTTGGTCACTGGCACTTTATTTTTCATATTAGTTGTCTTTGATGATTATATAATGTCATATCTTGATGGCTTTATCATTATGTCCCCATTGGCTCTTGCTGTTTTTGTTGGCGCGGTGCAGAATATTTTATCAAAAGGTTCAAAATATTCAATATTAGATACTTCAAGTCAAATGCTATATATTCCACTTGATCAAGAACTTCGTACTAAGGGCAAAGCAGCAGTAGATGTCATTAGTCCAAAAATTGGTAAATCAACGAGCGGATTAGTTCAATCTTTGATTTTTACGATTGTTCCAACAGCCACATATAGCTCGATTTCGTTTGGGCTGATGCTCATATTTATTGTAGTTTGCGTGTTATGGATTTACGCAGTGAGAAAAGTTTATTTTGAATATCAAAAAATACTAAATTGATTTAGACTTGATTTAAAAGTAGTTTTCTTCTAAAAACACATTTAATAATTGATAATATAAAGAGTATAGAAAAAATGTTTATTGATAAAATTCCCGCCAAAACTAAAGATGGTGATTTCAACGTAATTATTGAAATTTCGATGAATAACACTCCAGTTAAATATGAATTTGACAAGGAATCTGGAGCAATTATGGTTGATCGCTTTATGCAAGTTGCCATGACCTACCCATGCAATTATGGTTTTATTCCTCATACTTTATCTGGAGATGGTGATCCTGCTGATGTTCTAGTCATGGCTCAGTTTCCTGTTATTCCTGGCGCTTTAATTAAAGTTCGCCCTGTTGGCGTTTTAATCATGGAAGATGAGTCTGGGTTAGATGAGAAGATCCTAGCAGTGCCAATTTCAAAATTAGATTCAACATATGATGTTATTCGTGATATTGATGATGTGCCAGAGATGCTTAAAAGCCGAATAGTTCACTTTTTTGAGAGTTATAAATTACTTGAAAAAAATAAATGGGTAAAGATTGTTGGCTGGGAGAATTCGGCAAAAGCCAAATCATTAATTGAAGAATCTATTACTCGAATTAACAGCATTTAAATTTATTAATTGGTTTTATAATGCTTAAATCAGGCCTTATTGTTGCCCTGCTCACCCTACTCTCTAGATTCTTTGGTTTAGCTAGAGAGTTTTTTATTGCCTATATATTTGGCACCTCTCAAACAGCCGATTGCGTGAATGTTGCCTTTAAATTTCCAAATTTATTTCGAAGAATATTTGGTGAAGGGGCATTGTCTTCAGTATTTATTCCAATATATAATACAAAATTACAAACATCTGAGAATGAAGCTAAAAAATTTAGTGGGGAGGTTTTTACTTTGCTACTTACAGCGCTAATTTTTATTACTATTATCATCGAAATATTCATGCCTTATTTGATGGTACTAATTGCGCCAGGCTTTTATAATGATAAAGATAAATTCGAATTATCCATTATTCTTTGCCGAATCACCACCCCATATTTAATATTTATCTCAATTACGGCTTTTTTGGGAGCCATTCTTAATTCAGTTCGGAAATTTGCTGCTTTTGCTTTTACACCAGTCATTATGAATATCTGCATTATTGCAATTACTATGTTTTTAAACGAGCAATATGCTGCCCATTATAATATATGTTATGCCCTTATAATTGCTGGTATTTTACAAATATTATTCATGGTTTTTTGTTTATATCAAGCTCAGCTTACTTTTAAAGCCAAATGGAATCTTCAAGATGAGTCGGTCATAAAATTGCTTAAAAATATGGGACCAGCAACGCTCAGTTCGGGCGCTCAGCAACTTAGTTTATTCATTACTCAATCAATCGCCAGTTTTCTGCCTGGCGCCATTGCAATATTATCCTATGCTGACAGGTTGTATCAGCTGCCACTTGCATTAATTGGTATTACTTTTAGCACTATTTTACTTCCCGAATTGTCAAAAATATATAAAGAAAAAAACTATGTTCAAGCTAATATTTTGCAAAACAAAGCTATACAATTTTCTTTATTATTATCACTACCTGCTACATTTGGCTTATTTGCCATGTCTCATCCAATTATTCATTTAATATATGAAAGAGGACAATTCTCTTCAGCAGATACTGCTGTTACAGCTCAAGTATTAGCTTGGTTTTCACTAGGGCTTCCTGCATATATTCTAGCTAAAATCATTACTCCTATCTATTACGCAAATCTTGATACTAAAACACCAATGAATATCACCTTTATCTCATTAATCATTAATATTATATTAAATATAACATTGATGATTCCTTTTGGCATTAATGGATTAGCCCTTGGCTCATCTATAGCAGCCTGGATTAATGTCTATTTATTATATATATATTCAAAACAATATGGTGATTTTACAATTACATTGCAGACTAAACTTTTTGCTTTTAAAGCTTTAATTGCTTCTATATTTATGGTTGGTTTTATTAATTTTGTAAGCTTTTATTATAGTGAATATTATTACATTGATAAATCTATATTAAAAATCATGTTTATATTTGGCACGATAACATTTAGCATATTTATATTTATTTTATTTGTATATTTATTTGGTATTCATAAAGCGCTTTTGATCAAAAAAGAGAATATATAATTATTTTTCAAATATATATGATAAATGCTAACTTTTGGCTTGACTAATGATTATAAGGGGTATATTTTAGCAATCTGTATTTTAGATAAAATTTTGTAGAAAAGGCCGTGTCTAAGAAAAAAAATAAAAACTTATTGGTAAAGCTTGTTAGCACATCGGGTACTGGTTATTTTCTAGTTAAGAAACGTAACCCAAAAACTCTGACTGAAAAATTGTCTTTTAATAAGTACGATCCAAGAGTGCGTAAGCATGTTGAGTTTAAAGAAGAGAAAATAAAATAGAGTTTTGTATATATGGCAGTAAAAATTCGTTTAGCACGCGGTGGTGCAAAAAAACGTCCTTATTATAGAGTAGTTATTGCTGATGCACGCGCTCCAAGAGATGGTGCTTTCATTGAAAAGATTGGAACTTACAATCCGTTCTTGACAAAAGAAGACGAAAATCGCATAATTTTAAAAGCAGATCGTGTAGAGCACTGGCTTTCACATGGTGCACAACCAACTGAAAGAGTTGCAGGTTTTATCAGAGCAGCTGGAATTAAATTGCCAGATTCTATTTTGAGAAAAATGGATGTAAAAGTAAAAGCTCAGACTGTAAAAAAGTCCAAGAAAGAAATAAAAGAGCAAGCCTCTAAATAATATGAATATAAGAACTAGTTCAACACTAGTTCTTTATCTTTAAGCCGAATTAGCTCAACGGTAGAGCAACCGCCTTGTAAGCGGTA
>JAYUJO010000030.1:0-7763 GCA_043765215.1 Rickettsiales bacterium
CTGCAGATTCTAAAAAAGCAGATAAAACAATAAAAATCGGCGCTCATAGAGAGCAGGGTGTTGCTAATGCTACTGATGCAGCAAGAGAAGGTGGACCAAAAATTGGAGCTCATAGAGAACAAGACACTGTTGATGTAGCAAGAGAAGGCGGGCCTAAAATTGGAACTCATAGAGAGCAGGGTGCTGCTGACGTAGCAAAGAATGATAGGCCTAAAATTGGAACTCATAGAGAACCTAAAATTAAAAATAATAAAGATATAAAAGGGAAGGATAGTGATTAAGAATTGGCTTTATATATTAGTGTTTTTCTTTTTAGCCAGTTGTTCTGGTGATAGATGCATTGATGCTGACGATTTTGGTCATACAAAATTCATTATTTCTTCAAGATATGATTCCTTCGAACTTGATGGTCAGGTTGGTGATAATCAAATGGCTCCATGGCTTAATTCTGATTATAAAGTTAATGGTCGTCCCTTAACTATAGCTGTTAGGGGTTGGGAATATGGGGTTGATAAAAATAGTTTATCTGAAGTTTCTGCATGGTGTCCTTGGTTTGGATCTAGTAAGGAATCAAATAAATTATCGGATATTTGCGTACGATTAACAGAATGCCAATTTCTGAATGATACAATGTGTATAGAGGGAGCTGATGCTCCAATAATTAATGCACCATGTTTGATGAAAAAAGGTTTAGGTTTATACACTCTTATTGCTGAGCAAGGCACTGATCCCAATGGAACTTTTACTAGTCAAAGCAAGCCATCGGGTATAGTTTTTCATGTAGGAGAGAAAACTATTGATTATGGAATGTATGAAGTTACTCAAAAGGGCAATTTACGTGAAATTGGGGGAAGAGTATATCAGTTTGATTCAGAAGAAGCTAAAATGCAATATATGAATAGTCCAATTTATTTTAAAATTGTTGATAAATTTTATGATGATAATAATGGTCAATATAAAGTTATTGTTAAATCAGGAATCTCTAGAGTTAGTCCAGATCCAATAACTTATGCTATTAAACTAGTTAAAGACTATATATTTGGTGTAGATGGCAAGCAGGGAGTTGTTAAAGATTTATATTTAGGAATTGTCAATAAACCTGCTTACAAAATAGCTGTTTCAGCTTTGCTTAGTTTATATATAATTTTCACTGGATTTTCTTATTTGACTGGTAATATTAAACTTACTCAAACTAAATTAATTGCTCGCGTTACAAAGATAGCTATTGTTTCAGCCTTAATTAATTCACAATATAGTTGGAGCTTTTTCAATGATTTTCTATTTGTATATTTTGTTGGCGGTGCGGATCAAATATTAAGTATAATTATGGAAGCGGGAGCATCTGGCCCAGGGGCTCCTGGAATTTTAGCAATGATGATTGCGCCTCAAACATTTTGTAAATTATTATCTCTATTATTTACAGATTGGATTGGTTTTATATACATAATATTATTTTTTGTTGCTATATGCCTAGTCTTTATTATATTTTTTCACTCTGCTGTAATTTATTTATCTTCACTAATTGCCATTAGTTTAATAATTATAATGGCGCCAATATTTATTTGTTTTCTATTATTTGATTTTACCAGATCATTTTTTGAAAATTGGCTTAAGCAGCTCTTATCTTATGCTATTCAACCAATAATATTATTCACAGGTTTAATATTTATCTCAATGTTAATAAGACAAGAATTATATGCATCACTTGGCTTTAGTGTATGTCGATATAATATCTTAAATATGTCTTCAATCAGTCCAGTAGATGGTTCTTCATCATCTATTTTTGATGCACAAACTCAAGATTCACTTAATGGTTTGACTGATTCATTATTTGCATGGTGGTTTCCACAGCAAATGTTAGGAAGTAATTTTTCGCGCGAGCTCAAACCAATTCCAATTCCAATTGACCATTTTGAAAATGAAGTGCTCCTTGGAGATAACTCACAAAATACCTTCTGTGAGGCTTATGGTTGTATTGGTGATAGATATCCTGACCTTCCATTTTTAGATCCAGTTAAAGATATAAGGCGTTTAACTCAGTTTTGGAGCGGGAGATTTGTTCAACTAGATGGATTATTCTTAATTTTTGCTGCAATATATTTATTGCATAAATTTAATGCACTAACTGTTCAAGCGGCTAAATTCTTGACTGGGACTGAAATGAATTCTGTAAAATTGAATGTTATGGCTAATAATGCGGTTGCAGATTTCATGAAAAAAATATCATCAATAGCAAAACCAATAAGAAATCAAGCTATGAAAATGCCAAGGCGAGTAGCAAATCAGGCCTTTGGTAAAGAGAGAGTGGATAAATTCTCTCAAAAAGTTTCTGATAAATTAACTTCAATAACTCCTTCATATCTAATTGATCGAGCTCGCGTAAATGCCTTAAAATCTGATGCGCTTAGTTCAAATGCTAATAAAGCTGTTCTTAGAGAAGTTGCAATTAATACTGGATTAGAACCATCATCAATCAAGAAAAATGCAACTAGAGACTATAAACTGCTATTGCAAAAAGAATTAATAAAACAAATTGATCCAACACTTCCTCAATTTCAAAGAGAAAATATTGCTAAGAAAAATGCAGCTAAATTAGCTAAAAAAGACTATTCTAAATTAAAAAATGAATTTGCTAAAATGAAATTTGGTAAAAAATTTAAAGAGCTTTCAGATGAACAAAAAATAGAGGTCAAGGCAATTACTGGTAGTAAAGAGCTAAAATCTATGGCACGAGAATCTGCCAAAGCTAGACAGTTCAAAGAAGCATATGTTGATGCATATATAAATATGTCTGATAAAGGAATGGGTTTAGTTGGTAAAAATGTAAAAGCAGTTAGATCAGTTGAACAATTGCAAAATGATATCAAAGTAATGAAGGAAAATAAATCGTCTATATATGCTATTAATAATACACATAAAGGCGATATTTTAATGACAGGAATTGGTAATTCAAACTATATAGATACAAAAAGAAGTGATAACCAGCGAATGTTATCGACTGCAGAAATGAATGCTCATAATAAACTTGATTTATCCACAAGAAAATTAAATGCAGCTATAAATTTAGAAAGCAGAAAAAAAGGAGAAAATGTTACTTCTCCTGAGTTTATAGCCAAAGCAATAGCAAATAAAGATCCTTATGTTGAAGTGTATAAAGACTTGGAAAGAAAAGATTTGGTTAATAAAATACGCCAAACTCTAACAAATGGGGAGGATCCTGCTTTAAAAGGAAATCTTTATATGTCTAAATACGCTAAAGATTATGAGTTAAAAAATTCTCTTGATCAAATTGCCAAAGTAGAAAAAAGCTTTATTAAAAATGATGACTATATAGGGCGCAAGGCCGATCATGAAGAAAAATTTAATATAGCAATTAATAATTTAAAAGCTGATAATCAAAAGCTGCAAGATCATTTTAATAGAAATAATATTAAACCTGAAGAAATGCCTGATTTAATGCAAAAATATTATAATGATCTTAATGCCAATGAATCAGCACCCAATTTTTCAAAAGAAGAGATTAAATATCATATTGATCATATTAAAATCGTATCAAAATCTGCTGTTGAAAGTAGAAATGTTTTAGATCAAATTGAAGCTAGAAAAGATCAAGTTCATAAAGAAATTGATGGTTACATTAATAGAATTAATAATCATAGAAAAGCTAATGGTATGAAAGAATATGCTCCAGAGCGAAGAGCTATTGGCAAGAAGCAAAACTTTTAATATTATTAATATTGCAGTTGACAATAAAAAATGTATGTATGGTGAGATATATTAAGCTTAATTATTAAAGAAATATTATAAAATTAATGTTTTGATTTCTCTTAATTGTAATTATTGTTTAAGATGGTATATGCACCCTTAATATTCATAAATTAAAGAGGAAATAAAATATGTCGGAAAATTCAACAGAGCAATTTGCAGAGCTTAAAATCGAAGGTCAAACTTACAAACTACCAATAAGAAAATCATCAATAGGACCAAATGTCATTGATGTTTCAAAAATTTATGGTGAGTCGAAATATTTTACTTATGACCCAGGCTTTATGTCGACAGCATCATGCACGTCAACAATAACTTATATTGATGGTGATTTAGGCGTTCTTCGTCATAGAGGTTATGAAATCAAGGATTTGGCTGATAAAAAAAATTATTTAGAAGTTTCACATTTATTGTTAAAAGGTGATTTGCCAAATGCAGAACAATATAAAGAATTTCATGATGATATAATTCAACATCAGCTAATCAATGAACAAGCTCGTAATATTTTTAGTGCCTTCAGACACACAGCTCATCCCATGGCTATTATGTTATCAGTAGTTGGTTCACTATCAGCTTTCTATCACGATTCAATTGACATGAATAGCTCGGAAGGTAGGGAGCTTGCAGCTGTTAGGATGATTGCTAAAATGCCAACAATTGCTGCAATGATTTACAAATATTCAAGAAGTCAGGCATTTGTTTATCCTAAAGCAGAGTTATCATTTACAGAAAATTTCCTACATATGATGTTTGCAACGCCAGATCAAGAATATAAAGTAAATCCAATTTTGGCAAAAGCTTTAGATAAAATATTTATTCTGCATGCGGATCACGAACAAAATGCATCTACTTCAACAGTGAGAACGGCGGGATCTTCTGGAGCTAATCCATTTGCCTGCGTCAGTGCTGGAATTGCATCATTATGGGGTCCATCTCATGGTGGAGCTAATGAGGCAGTTATTAATATGCTGAAAGAAATTGGCAGCGTTGATAATGTTGCTGATTGTATTAATAGAGCAAAATCTAAAGATAAAACATTTAGACTGATGGGTTTTGGTCATAGAGTATATAAAAATTACGACCCACGGGCTGCTGTACTTCGCGAAACTTGTAAAGAGGTTTTATCAGAACTTGGCCAATTAAAAAATAATCCATTGTTAGATATTGCTATGGAGCTTGAAAAAATTGCATTACATGATCAATATTTTATTGATAGAAAACTTTATCCAAACGTAGATTTTTATTCTGGCATAATTTATGAAGCCATGGGTATTCCTCCACAAATGTTTACAGTTTTATTCGCAGTAGCTAGAACTGCCGGTTGGGTGTCACATTGGAAGGAAATGTGGAATGATCCTGAATATAAGATTACTAGACCTCGTCAGCTTTATACTGGCCATGAGTCTAGAAAAATATAATAACATACTTGTTAACCCTACGCGATGAGGGTGGGTCATCTATCTCCCTCTGACGTTATCCCCTCTAAAAGGAGGGGATTTTTTTGTAATAATTATAATTTACTTCTAACAGATGGCGATAGCATGATATTTAACTCGCGCAATTGCTTTTCACTAACATTATTTGGTGCGCTCATTAATAAATCTTCAGCTTGCTGATTCATTGGAAAGGCAATAACTTCACGAATATTGACAGTATCAGCAATAAGCATCAGCATACGGTCAATTCCAGGAGCAACGCCACCATGAGGAGGTGCGCCAAATTTAAAAGCACTGATCATTCCACCAAATTCTTTATCAACATTCTCTCTGCTATAGCCAACTTTCTCAAAAGCTTTATACATTAAATCGGGGCGGTGGTTTCTGATGGCGCCACTAGATAGCTCAATGCCATTACAAACAATATCATATTGATAAGCCTTTATTTTTAGTAAATCTTCTTGAGTTTTAGCATTGTCAATAACATCCATTCCGCCTTGAGGCATTGAGAATGGGTTATGATTGAAATCAATTTTTTTAGTTTCCTCATTAAGTTCATAAAAAGGAAAATCAACAACCCAAACGAATTCAAAACTATCATTATCAATTAATTCTAGTTCAATACCAATTTTAGTCCTGACTTTACCAGCAATTTTAACTGCCTCATTTTTATTAGCACATGAGAAGAAAATTGAATCATTATCACCTAAATTGGCTATATTCTTAATCTCTGCTAATTGTTCTTGATTCAAAAATTTGGCAATAGGGCCTTTGGCGCCTTCTTCTTTATTAAACTGAATATATCCAAGTCCACCAGCTCCCTCGTTAATTGCAAATTTTATCATATCATCAAAAAACTTACGCGATTTAGAGCCAGAATTTGGCGCAGGAATTGCTCGAACTATTTTACCTTTATTAATAGAATCACTAAATAATGAAAATCCAGAATCTTTAAATATTTCAGTAACGTCAACAATTTTGATTGGGTTACGAAGATCTGGCTTGTCGTTTCCATATTTATACATTGAGTCTTCGTAAGTAATGCGAGCAAATGGAGGCTTTGATACTTTTTTAGTACTGAATTTACTAAAAGTTTCGAACATTACTGGTTCAATTGTAGCAAAAACATCATCTTGAGTAACAAATGACATTTCTATATCTAATTGATAAAATTCACCAGGGGATCTATCTGCCCTTGCATCTTCGTCTCTAAAACAAGGGGCTACTTGAAAATATTTATCAAATGAGGACATCATCAGCAATTGCTTAAATTGTTGAGGTGCTTGAGGTAGAGCATAGAATTTTCCTGGATGCAAACGACTAGGAACAAGGAAATCACGAGCTCCTTCTGGAGAGCTTGCAGTCAAAATAGGCGTTTGGAATTCAACAAATCCCAATTCCTGCATTTTTTGGCGCAAGAAAGAAATTACACTTGATCTTAACATAATATTTTTATGCAATTTCTCACGACGCAAATCTAAAAATCTATATTTTAATCTCAATTCTTCAGTTGAATCTTGATCTGAATTAACAATAATTGGTAGATTATCTGCTTCTGATTCAACAAAATATGTATCTACATCAATTTCAATAGCGCCAGTATTCATACTTTTATTAATTGCTTCATTACTGCGCGTGATAACTTTTCCTTCAACAGTTATAACACTTTCATAACGCAAGTAACTGGCTTTATCTTTTAATTCAAGATTCTTATCAGTAAAAACTAATTGCGTTATTCCATAATGATCTCTAAGATCTATAAATAATAAATTACCGTGATCGCGGCGCCTGTGCACCCATCCCGTTAGTTTAATTTTTTGATCAACGTGCTCTTGATTTAGCTCATTACAATTATGAGTCCTGAATTTATGCATATATTTAAAACTTTATTTATATTTTTTCTGAATAGATAAATTTATATAGAAAATAACCATTATTAGCAAATAAAAAAACTCATGCGCATTATAGATAATCAGAAAGAATTTGACCAACTTTGCCTAGATTTAGATAAAGAATCAATCATTTTCATGGATACAGAATTTTGTAGAAGACGTACTTATTACGCAATATTAAGTATAATCCAAATTGCAACGATAAATCAGAAAATAATTATTGATGTTTTATCAGGAATAAAAATTGATGCCTTGAAAAATATATTATTGAACAAAAAAATATGTAAAGTTTTTCATGCACCAGATCAGGATTTTGATATTTTATATCATATATTTGGTAAATTACCTGAAAATGTTTTCGATACACAAATTGCAGCAGGAGTAATAGGTCTGGATGAAGTAATGGGTTACGCTAGATTATGCAAAGCTCTTATAAACATTAATCTTGATAAATCATTGCAAAAAGCTGATTGGTTAGAGCGACCATTAGCTCCAGAATTACTAAAATATGCTATAAAGGATGTTGAGTATTTAATTCCTCTGCACCGTGAACTTACTAACGCTATTGATAGTCGAAATTTATGGGATACTTATAAAACTAGGAGCGCCAAACTTTTGGATCCTGCATCCTATAAAATTAATTTAGAAAAAATTATTAAAAAAGTTGGAA
>JAYUJO010000031.1:0-1014 GCA_043765215.1 Rickettsiales bacterium
TTTAAAAAAATCAGAAAATGAACTTAGCCATTTAGCTCACAAATTAGCAAAACATCCTGAGAGTGTAGAGCATAAGGAGCATTTTGCCAAAAAAACAGATTTAATAGTACAAAAAGCAGTTGAAACAAAATATGCTTGGGATGATCATAAATTACCAAAAGATCTCACTAAATGCGCTGAAAGTAATTTAGATGATAAAAGTTTTAATTTATTATTAAAGAAATGGGATAGAATTATTGCCTGTTTCCCTAATAATAATGATTATATTTATAATCAAAAGCTACTACATGTTATCCAAAATAAGGTTAGAAAAAGTGATATTAAGATGAAATAACAAAGCTTAAATATCAAATTTAAATATGTTTAATTGAATTATTGAAGTGCTATAATTGCAAGGACTATAGCTCCTGTCAGAAACTTTAGATCAGAGGGAGCTAAACCCAGAGATAGGGCAAAACCTTGAATTTGTTGATAGATAATGGCGCCAATTAAAGGCGATATAACAATTTTTATAATAGAATTAGTACCACCAACTATTTTCTCGCCAATCATCATCGCTGCCAAAGCATGAATAACAATGCCAACCCCAATGCCAATATCTGCATAATGTTGTAGCTGTATTAATAAACCACCAGCAAGACCAATCAACATATTGCCAATGAATAAACCAATAATAATATTTTTGTTTAAACTAATTCCTTGTTTTTCAGAAAAGCCCGGGTTTAAACCAACTGCTCTTAATTGCAAACCTTTTTCAGTATTTAAAAAAGTATATAGCGCAATAATGATGAAGATATTTATTATGGATAATATTATTATTTGAGTAACAATGCCATCTGCCATACTTTGAAATAAACTAGGCTGATCAAAAAGAGCAATATTTGGCCTGCCCATTATTCTTAAAATAACGCTATATAATATGGTGCTTATAATTATGCCTGCAAGCAAAGTGTTAATTTTATATTTAATATGAATTACAGCAGTGCATATGCCAGCAAAACCACTGCAAATTGA
>JAYUJO010000032.1:0-2938 GCA_043765215.1 Rickettsiales bacterium
AGCAATTGAAGTTTTATTGCCTATCTTTTTCCATGATTTAAAACTTTGTTGATAAAAATCATTGACCAAATAATAAAGTTTTTCATTTGGCGATAGTGACTCAGTGCCAATAATATGATCAATTAAGCAGTTACTAATTGCAGTAAAACTGGGTAGTTTAGAAATTATTGACGGTTTTGTGGCAGCATTGTTACAATATGCCTCGGTATTTTCCGTTATATTAGAATCAACAGTCATTTTTATCCTCTTTATTGAGGCTAAAGCTATAAAAAGCTTGTAACACACCACAAAAAATAGTATAACTATGAATAAGAAATAATGGCGGTCCAATGCTTTTTCTTATTTTATAAAGCTTTTTAGTTTTTTATTTTATAAAGCTTTTAATAAGTAATATTTTTTATAAAACTTCTTAGTTATTAATAAATTTCTTTCTGTGGGTGTTATTAGCTTCATGCTTTTAGCACCTTTTTTTAATTATCATTTTCCCTTATTTCAGATAACAGTATTTTTTCTTGCGAAAGTTTTTCTTTAGCTGCTTCTAAAAGCCACCTACTTCTATCAGTTAAAGCAAAATTAGTTAAATGTGCATCTAAATCTCTTAAAAAAGATTTAGGCATAGTTACTGTAACGCGTTGTATATCTGTTTTTAATACGGCCATAATGTTTTATTATTTATATTTACCTCTTAAATTTAAGTAATAAAATATAACTCAAGCTCTGTCAAGCGAAATGTTTTGTTGAGTGTGTTGTTAATTACACTTATCTTAGCGCTTTAAGAGGTGTGTTTAAAAGCAACTATAATTGATACTACATTATATAATAATTGTATAATGCTGGTATAATGAATATGAAAATGATATATAATAATTATATAACAATTATATAGTAGTTTCACATATGAGCATAATAACAATAGCAAGTACTAAAGGAGGAGTAGGAAAATCTACTCTTGTGTTAAATTTAGCAACAACATTACTTCATCAAGGTAAAAAAGTTGCAATTTTAGATGCTGATTCACAGGGTACTTTAAATAAATGGTCTAAAGTAAGAGAATATATGATAGATAGTGGAGAAAAAATATCGACATTATTTGTAGCAGGAGTTAGAGGAGAAACATTATTAGAAATTGCTAATGATAAAAAACAGCAAGGTTATATTGTGTTAATTGATAGCCCAGGTGTAGATGATACTAATATGCGGAGCTCTTTACTAAGAAGTGATGCAGTTGTAACTACATGCTCAACATCAGCTATAGATTTATGGGAGGTTGAATCTTTATTAGCAATACTTAAAAAATTACAAGCTATTCAAAGTAGAAAGATACCATTATTATTGTTGTTTAATAAAGTCCATAATAGATATGCAGAGTCAGCTATACAAGAAGCAATAGATTTTTTTGAACAAAATAATATCAATCCTGATTTTATTTTAAATTCCTCAATAAAAGAAAGAGTAGCTTTTAAAAATTCTATTAAAAGTGGTCGAGGTGTAATTGAGTGTTCCCCAATGGATGAAAAAGCTGTAAACGAAATAATTAATTGTTGTAATGAAATACAAGATAAAATTAAAGAAATTTATAAATTAAAAATATAGCAATTATATAATTTTTCTCTGTTGTATAATTATTATATAACAATTATACTATGGTTATATATTAGATTATTAAATTATAAGGTTATTATGGCACGAATAAAACAAATTATTCCAAACCCTAACAAAATATCAAATCAGGAAAAAAACTTTATTGATAGTACAATATTTCAGGTTGATAATTTATCTTCGCAAATAAAAAAAGAACAATATAAAGGAAGAATGATTTCTATGTCTGATACTTTTTATAAAGAATTAAATGATTATATTAAAGAAAATCCAACAGAAGGAAATAGATCAAGTTTTATTGTAAGAGTTGTTGCAAATTATATATCTGATAAAAAACAGTAGTTATATAATGGTTGTTTAGTAATTATACATTAGTTATATATCTATTATACAATTTAAAATATAATTATAAAAAACATTATTTATTAAACATAAATAACTATAGAATCAATTGAAATATCAATATGATTAGTTAAAAAAACAATAAAAATTATATATAAATTAGTTTTATTATAGTAAAATAATATAATCATTAAATAATCATTATATAACTGTTGTAGTTTATCCAATTAAATCAACATTATTTATAATAATTTATTTTAGTGAGAGATGTAAAATTTACTTAATTTAAAAGATGATAATTTGACTGATATAAAATTAGTAATTTACATTTTGTAGATTCCACTTTTTTAATTAACTAAAAATTATAAATTATATCACTTTCATATATTTATTATATAACGCATATATAACTCGTATATAACAAGTATCAATTTTCTATAAAATATTGAAAATGATAATAAATATTTTTTCCTTGCTGCAAAAGATTATAGGCGATGTTTTTTAAAACATAACACTTATGACCTCAAAGCGGTACCTTTTAAATTTTTAAATAAATTAAGCATCGGTTTTTGGTCATCAACATTCCCAACTGCAAAAGCCAGAAGAGATCAATTTTCCTTGATGCTTAAATCAATTAAATCCTCCCATAGAGCTCTTGGCTTTTTAAACTATTTCTTTAAGCATTTTATGTCGATAAATACGCTAGTTATGATATGCCTTAAGTAATATAGTAAATCACTTTAGATTAGCCTAAATGAAAGAATATAATGGTACCCAAAAACTGGACAGGAAAAAGGAGAAAGAGAGATATAATTAAACTCAAATAAAAGAGGAAATTATATGGGTAAAAAAGCAAAACAATATAGCTCTGAAGAAAAAGTAAAAATAGCATTATTGGCAATTGTCAATCGTCAGCCATAATGGGCCACCTAATCGTCAGCCATAATGGGCCACTTTTAAGCTAACTTACTTTTTATATTTTGTCACCCCCCTTTGT
>JAYUJO010000033.1:0-2938 GCA_043765215.1 Rickettsiales bacterium
TCCCCCGTCTTATATAAGACGGGGGATGTGTTAATGAAGTTAACTAATGTTTAGTTTTGTTAAGGTATATATTAGTTTTGTTAGTGTATTTGTTGGTAATATTAAGGGGGTGTTTGGTTTTGTTAATCTATATATTTGTTTTGTTAATGGGGGTGTTGGTTTTGTTAAACGAGGGTTTGGATTTGTTAGTACATATATTGATAAAATTAGTGTATGTTAATTGGGTTAAAATATGTGCTCGTAATGTTAATCTATATTTAGAAAAAGTTAAGAGGGCGCTAGTTTTGTTAAGGGGGCATTGGTAGGGTTAAGTTATATGTTTATTTTGTTAAGATGTATACTAATAATACAAAGGAATATACTAATAAAATTAAGGTATATGTTGGCGGGGTTAGTGTATGTTAATTAGGTCAAGATATACTGATTTTATTTCCACTTAATTAAACCAATATACCTCATAAATGACAGTCTTGCCTCATGTAGAATTACACTTACATTTTTTTGACATCTCTTCTATAAACTTTCTTTTATTTTTATGATTTGCTCAATAGGTAAATTAGTGACTCTAGTAACTAACTGGTTATCTATTCCTTCCTTTAACATATTTCTAGCTGTGTTCATGATTCCTTCTTCTCTACCTTTCTCAATGCCTTCTTCTCTACCTTTTTCGATTCCTTGTAAAAACCCAGTATTAATGCCTTCTTCTCTATAGCTATCTGCAATAGTTCTCATAATATCCTCACTATCCTCTTTTGGTAAATGTTCTAATAACAAACTGTTTAATTCATCTTTTTTATTAAATGGTATCCTGTTATCAATATAACATAATATATTATTAATGTAAAAATATCCTTCTTCTCTATCTAAATTAATTAACTTTGAGAATTTCTTTAATAAGTTTTTCAATAATTCCAACTTATCTTTCATATAATTATGTTTTAGAATATATTCATATAAAGCTAAATTTTCGTTTTTTGCTATTTCATCATCTGTAGCAGCTTGTAAATCCACCAGTGCATGATCTTCATTTAATATCAACTTGGCTAGCTTAGGATCGTCAAATAACTCCCACAATACTCTAGGA
Organism: Rickettsiales bacterium; assembly: GCA_043765215.1. Lineage (GTDB taxonomy): Bacteria > Pseudomonadota > Alphaproteobacteria > Rickettsiales > Rickettsiaceae > Megaera_A. Next base: position 1,085 of record JAYUJO010000033.1, read on the forward strand.
GCTGTATATTTTGCTTTTCCATTATATACAACTATTGGAAATATCAGAGGTATCTTTTTATCCTTACCTATATGACGTTCTGCAACTAACATTAAATATTTCCAAAGTCTAAATACCATCGTATGATCAACGCTCGACTGATGCTCTGCAATTACATAAATAAAAGCATCATTATTCTCTATAGTTTTAATTTTATATACTATGTCAGAAAATCTTTTAGTTAAATTTGATTCAATATAACTTTCTTTTTGCACTTCAATAGTATTTAAATCAACTATATTTTTTACATTGTCAGGCAAATATTGTTTTAAAAAGTTTTTAGCAGATAACTGATTTTCCATAATACGTTTAAAAAACGCATCGTGAGGAAGATTTGATTTATTAGCTTTTATTTTTGAATCAGTCATTATAGAACTTCAATATGATTTAATCCTCACCATATCATAATATTATCCATATTCAAATATCTTAGATATATTTATAATTAATTTGCTATGACCACTCATGTTAAAAATATTGTCCGCCTTTACTTGAGTGTCAGTTTAAGAGTCATTACTAGATTAATATCTCCTTATAACTTATCTATTAAAAATTCATAATGCACTTCTTGCGGGAAAGTCCAGATAACTTTTGATTGATCACTAAAAATACTTAAAAGTGATAATCTATTTATCTGGATCCAGTTTTTATAATAATTTAGTGCGCTATTGCAAGGTAATTAATGCCACCTCCAAGTTCGAGCATATGCTAAACTAACACAATTGAATTTAATGCATCAGAATCTAAATTATCTGAAAATTCTTGCAAGAAATTTAACTGCGGTGAATCTTCAGAATATTGCACAGGAGAAGAATAATATAATTGACTACAAAAATTCAACACAAAATGTAGTAAAAGACGTATAAGTGAATTTTTGAGAGAATCAGCGTAAAAGATGCTGCATGTAGCAATAGAGGAAGAAGCAATTATTGGGCAATACAAAAACCATACTGAATTACTCAAACCTTACTGAATTACTCATTGACTAATACAACTTTAGGTTTATAGTAAACTTACTAAGTTATTTTTAGTTAAAATAACTATTTATAATAAAATGGAGAAGAGAATATGACTAAAGCAACAACTATAAACCAATTTTTATTATCACCAACCAGTTATACAGAGCTTACATTAAATAATACAAATTTAACTAATGATAATTTAGCAGAATTTATCTTGAGATTGTCAGAAAATACAATATTGACGAAACTTAGTCTTTCTAATAACCAAATAGGAGATGTTGGCATGGGTTATCTGGCTCAGGCCCTGCAAGGAAATCAGGTACTGACTACACTTACTCTTTCTAATAACCAAATAGGAGATGTTGGCATGGGTTATCTGGCTCGGGCCCTGCAAGGAAACCAGGTGCTGACTACACTAACCACTTGCTAACAACCAAATAGGAGATACTGGGATGGTCCATCTGGTTCAGGCCCTGCAAGAAAACCAGGTACTGACTGCACTTACACTTTCTAACAACCAAATAGGAGATACTGGGATGGTCCATCTGGTTCAGGCCCTGCAAGGAAATCAGGTACTGACTGAACTTAGTCTTAACAATCAAAGAGTATGCGAGTATAATCATGATATCGATGTAATCCCATTTGATAAAGGGTTAGATGGGGATAGTAATGATTTAGATAAGGAGATTAGTGATTTTAGTTTAATTTGATTAGGAGTAAGCGAGCGATAAAGGTGGTCTTATAATAATAGAAGAAATTTGATAAATTAAAATATCAGATAAATATTATAATAGGGTAGTCAAATGATAAAAAGGAAAAAGATATCGACAAAGATAAAAACTAGGATATTGGA